>CAYIYY010000015.1:0-13819 GCA_964367605.1 uncultured Candidatus Izemoplasmatales bacterium
GTTGTTTTTCCATATTGAACACCATCTAAAAACCAAGTGATACTAAATTCATTCCAAATAATGGAATACGTATGAAATTCAGATGATAAAGTAGCGTCAAACTTAGAAAAACTGATTTGTGTACCAATTTTGTGATTATATGCTGAGGTATGAATTGATCCAACGGCTTTATTTAAACCACCAAAGTTAGCAGTATGTTCTAAAATATCGATTTCACCGCTCGCTGGCCATCCGCCATAAATTGAACTTTTAGGCATCATCCAAAATGCCGGCCACGTTCCAACACCAGCTGGTACTTTGGCGCGAATTTCAAATTTACCATATTTCCAATTTTTGACGCCTTGTGTCCATATTTTTGATGAAGTATAATCTTCATTGCCATAATCTTCTCTTAACGCTGTAATGACTAATTTATCACCATCAACGTATACATTTTCTGGTCTTGAAGTATAATTTTGTAATTCATTGTTTCCGTAACCGCCCCCACCAGTTTGGTGACGCCATTTAGTTGAATCCACCGCGCCTTCATAATCAAATTCTTCACACCACGTTGGTACCCATCCATCAACGATTTCAACATTCGTGCAATCAGTAGGAATGCGAAGAAGTAAACTGTTTGGATTTTGGGTGGTTGTTGTTGATTCGGTTTCTGAAGACAAGGTTGTCGTTGTTGAACTATCCGTTGAACAACCAAATATTACAAACAAAGTCATAACTAAGGTTAATAAGAGAACTATTTTTTTAATCATGTTAACCTCCCTTTTTAAGTCGTAATTAATGTTTCCATAGGTTCTGATAAATTACCGGCATAATCTTCCGCAATAACTTTAATAATGTTATCACGATCAAGAGGTAAGCCCACTAGTTGAATACCATATACAGAAGTATAACCTTTTAAGATATCATTGACATAAATTGCATAACGACGAATCGCATTATCATCAGTAGATGGTTTCCAAACCAAATAAGCAGTACGATCAACTAAAGATAAAACTTGAGGATTCGAAGGTGCGGTTGGATTTTCTGTATCATCACTGATGTAATCTTGTTGGAAAACACGAACATAATCAATGACAAACTCCGTTGGAAATATCGTATTGTCAATTCCTTGTGCACCGCCCCAATTTCCACCAATCGCTAAGTTTAATATCAAATAGAAATTTTGGTCAAAAGGCCAATCCACTGAAGTGGGCAATAAGAAACTTTGATTTTTAGTAGGTGTATAACCCATTGAACCCATAGAATATCCATCAAAAAACCATTCAATCGATGTTTCAGTCCAAATGACACCATAAGTATGGAATTCATTTAAAACATCAATCGATGAAAATGTTCCATTATTAAGCAACGAATCTGTGCCTGCTCCACGACCGTTAGTACCATTAAATCTTTCGGTATGTGTGGTACCATGGACAACATTAGGATCATATCCAACATGTTCCATGATATCGATTTCACCACTTTTTGGCCATCCGCCGTATTTTGAAATAGAAGGCATCATCCAAAATGCCGGCCATGTACCACGACCTGATGGTAATTTAGCGCGCATTTCAAATTTACCATATCGAAAATCTTCAATTCCTTGCGTCCAAATTTTAGAAGAAGTATAATCACTTCCCATATAGGATTCTTTTATTGCGGTAATGGTCAAGTATTCACCATCGACGTAGGCGTTTTCGGTACGGCTTGTATAATATTGATCTTCATTATTACCAAATCCTCCGCCACCGTTTTGATGTTTCCATTTTAAAGGGTCAACTGATCCTTTATATTTGAATTCATCACACCAGGTAGGTACCCATCCGTCAACAACTTCAATAGAAGAACACTCTTCAGGAATTATATCGACGAGCTTTGTCGTTATAGCAGTAGTTGTAGTTGTCACTGTTGTATTCGATGTCGTTGTGGTTGTAGTCATGTCATCACAAGCAACAACGGTAAAAACCGTTAAAATTGATAATAATAAAAGTAATAGTTTACGAGGCATATTTTATCTTCTCCATTCATGTGAAACCTGTTACATAAAGATATTATCATAACAATGTGTTAAAAAAAAGTAAAAGTTACTATGTAAGCAACTTTTCCTTTGTTTGACGAACACTATCAAGGGTTAATAACGTCATTGTTAGTATAATTAAAAGTCCCCCTATAATTTGAATGAAATGAATTTGTGATTTAAAAAGAATTGCATTCGTAATAATTGTTACAACTGGTAAGAAATTGATAAATATGTTTGGAATTGTTAATCCCAATGTGTCGACCGAATGAACATAAAGATAATAGGCAACCCCAGAACAAATAATGCCTAAAAACAACAAATGAAACCAATGCTTTATTTCAAAAGCGTTGAAGTTAGGTGGAGCAATGAACAAAGAGGGTAAAAAGATAAATAAAACAATGATTGACTGAATTGTCGTTACTTTTAAACTATCGTATTTTTGTGTTACTTTTTTTGTAAAGATATTGTATGCAGTCCAAGAGATGATTGAAAGTATCATTAATCCATAGCCTAAAACAGACCACCAGGACAATTCTAAAGTTAAATCTGATGCGACAACTAATCCAACACCAATCATTGAAATAATAATGAATAGAATATTTCTTGGCCGAATCGACTCCTTAAAAACAAGTCGATTACCAATCATCGTCGACATCGGAGTTAGGGAAGCAAAAATCGCACCTGCAGACGAAGAGATAAAAAGCAATGCAGTATTTTCAAGAGATGAATATAGAAATATACCGATGAGTGCTGCTAAAAAGAAAATAAGAAAATCGGCCTTCGTGATTTTAAAACTCATACGTTTTGAAAAAGCAAGTATTAAAACAAATACGACCGCTAATACATATCTTAAAAATCCTAAGACGACAGGATTCACAACCTCTAGCATGATTGAGATACTAACAAAGGAGATTCCCCAAAATATAACGACAAGCGATATAGAAATTAAACCGCCTATTTTTTTCATATGACCACCCCTTTGATTTATTGATTAATCATTCCATCAACTTTATCTGATAATTTAATAAAATCATCAATACTTAAAGCTTCAGCGCGAATTGTTGGATTATATCCCATATCGATTAATAACGTTTCCCAAACGAGTCGATCAAATTGAGAATATGAATCCCTTAAATTATTCAATAATGTTTTTCTTCTTTGAGTAAAACAACGGTGCACAAAATCAAAAAAGAAAGCTTCACTTTTTGGTTTGTTTTCAATAACATTTTTAATTTTAATTTCGATGATTGCGGAATCAACATTAGGCTCTGGAACAAAAACGGTTTTAGGTACTTTAAACAAATATTTCGTATCTGCCCGGTAGTTTATAACAACCGTTAATGCATTATAGTCTTTCGTCGATGGTTTTGATGTCACACGCATCCCAACTTCTGATTGCATCATTAATACCATACGAATAACTCGTTTTGATGTTTCTAAAAAACGCATCAAAATAGGTGTTGTAATGTAATATGGGAGGTTTGCGACAACGACAATTTCTTGACAATCTTGAAAAAAAAGATCAATATCTTGGTCGATATTAACGGTCAAAATATCCTTGTGAACCAACTCAAAATTATCCGACTTACTAAAACGATTTTTGAGGATTGGAACAAGCTCGTTATCGATCTCATAAGCCACCACTCTATTGGCAGATTCTATCAAAAATTCAGTCAGAGAACCAAGGCCGGGACCAACCTCAATGACACCAACATTTTTGTTGATTTTAGCTTCCTTTACGATTTTTTGAAGGATGTTACGATCTTTGAGAAAATTTTGTCCTAAATGCTTTTTAATTCTAAATTGATTATTTGATAATAAATCCTTTACAGAATCTTTAAAATCACTCGAACTCATAACAACGCCTCCTCAATCTGATTCTTAGTAATATGTAGTCGGTTTATCCAGTTAATTAGCGCTTTTCCGTTGCATAAAGGAATGCCAATTCTTTCGCATAATGCCTTTCTTATGGCTTGAGAATTTGATTCACCAAACAAATGTAAATAACTTAATTCTTCTCTTGTAATTGGTAGGAAAACATCACTTTGGATAGTAAAAACGCCTTCTAAAGCACGTTTTATTGCTTCAGTAGACGCGTGTTCAATTCCGACCTTCTTTTTGTTCTTTGAAATAGCATCTTTTTTTGAAAGAAACGCTATTTTTAGCCCTGAAACACGCTCTAAAATAAAATTTGTAATTTTCTTCCCTGGAAAATCAGGGTCTAGAAAGAGAATGACTCCTCTGGACTTTTGAGCCAGTGCAATTGCGCTTATTGTCTCTTCACTGACTGAACTTCCGTTAGTAATAATGCACTCTATTCCTGGAAAAATACTCTCTAATTTTTGTTTGTCATGAGTCCCCTCAACAACAATAATTTCCTTATACATTTATACCTCTTGATCTAATTGTTTTGGTGCTGGTTGATTACGGAAATATCGTTTTTTTATGTACTGTGGAACGATAATTGAGATTGCTTGTTTTGCGACTTGAATCTCTTGATTTCCAATACCACCTGACTCACCATCAATGTTCCATCTAGATTTAGAATTAGTTGTAATTTTTAGTTTTTTTGTCTTAAACCGTTTCACGAGAGGTGTCGACCAAAACGGTAAGAAAAACGAAATAAAGTAAATGATATTGTTGAATGGGAATAAGTAACGATACAATACAACATTGATTAAACCGTCATCTAATGTTGGTTTATAAATCATATTTATTCCAGCTACTCGCTTTGAATTGATTAACAAAATCAATGAAAACTTTCCTTTAAATTCACCCTTATCATATTGAACTCTCATTCTAATTTTTGGGATAGTCAGTAGTTCTTCAGCACCCTTTATCAAGTAAGCAAAATATCCGATTTTTCGTTTCAGTTTTGAATCTGTGACATAGCTGATATCAATGTAAGCTCCATTTCCCGAGACATAACAAAAATACCGATCATTTGATTGAACGACATCCATCTTAACACTTTTGCCGGTCAAAATATTATCGACAGCGATTTTAACATCTTTTGATAAACCTAAGGTATTTCCAATATCGCAGCATGTGCCTGCAGGAATATATCCAATTGTCGGACGATAATGGGAATGCATTAATCCATTTACACATTCATTAAAAGTTCCATCTCCGCCAGCGATGACTACCAGGTCTACCATTTCTTTACAAGCATTCCGAGATAACTCGGTCGCTTCATTTTGGCAACAGGTTTCATTTGATTGAACGACATATCCGGCTGCTTCTAATCTTTTTACAACATATTCCGCTTTATTCGCAAAGTCTTGCTTACCACTTTTAGGATTATAAATCAATGTACATTTTTTCATTGAAATCACCGAATTCATTATATCACAATGCATAATGCATTGTTAGAAATAAGAGAATTTTTCGTATTTTAATCACAAGATAAGTATTCAATGATATAATAAACAATGGTGATAATATGCTTCCAATCGATACAATACTATTTGACTTAGATGGTACTTTAGTTGATTCAAACGATTTAATCTTAGAGACATTTAGAAGAACCTATCAAGTCCACTTTCCGATGAAAAAGTTTACGCATTTAGATTTAATTCAAATGATGGGTCCACCCTTATCTGAAACGTTTGCTTCGATGACTGATTCTACAGATGTTGTAAAAGAAATGATTAATACTTATCGATTGATATACAAAGAAATCGAATTTGATTATATAAAACCTTATCCAAATGTCATTGAATGTTTAAAAACATTGAAAGATGCTCATTTTAATATCGGAATTGTGACAACGAAATTTAAAGTATCCGCCATTCCTTCGTTAAAACATTATGGCCTTGATCAATATATCGATGTCATCATTGGACTCGATGATGTCACGAATCATAAACCCCATCCAGAACCGATTAAAAAAGCATTAGCACGTTTTAATCATCAAGGGGCTGTCATGATTGGTGATAGTCCTTCGGATTTACTAGCAGGCATGAATGCTGGCATATTATCGTGTGGCGTTGATTGGTCTTATAGAAAAGAAGAAATTAAAAAATTAAATCCTGATTTTTGGCTAGATGATTTCAGTCATCTCTATCAGATGATTGTAAACTATAATAAACAATGGGAGGAATCATAATGGATTGTGTATTCTGTCGTATTTTAAACGGTGAAATTCCAAGTTACAAAGTCTATGAGGATGAGAATGTCCTTGCTATCCTCGATATTTCACAAGCAACGAAAGGTCATACTTTAATTCTTGCAAAACAACATTTCAAAAACTTGTATGACATTGACGAAGTATTAGCAGGAAAAATCTTTAAGGTCATCCCAAAAATCGCTAACGCCATTAAAGCCGCATTCAATCCGATTGGATTAAATGTATTAATCAACACTGAAAAACCACTTCAAACTGTATTTCATTTTCATATTCATTTAATTCCAAGATATGTCCATGATGGCGTTGAAATAGATTTTATCAACAATATGGGCAATACTTCAAAAGAACAATACTTAGAAGCTCAAAAAGCTATTCAAGATAAACTAAAATAGTCTTTAAGTAAACAAAACCCTCGCCGAAACGAGGGTTTTTTCTTTATTTAATGATATTTGTTCCCATGTAAGGACGTAATACTTCCGGTAAGATAATTGTGCCATCTTTTTGTTGATAGTTTTCCATGACCGCAATAACCGTTCTGCCAACTGCGAGTCCAGAACCATTCAAGGTATGAACCAATTCAAGTTTTGAATCCGAGCTACGACGGAATTTGATATTTGCTCTTCGAGCTTGATAATCTTCAGCGTTAGAAATTGAACCAATTTCACGATATTTATTTTCTGAAGGTAACCATACTTCAATGTCATAAGTTTTTCTCATGCTTTGTCCTAAATCCCCTGTACATAATTCAACGACACGGTAAGGGATGTTCAATGCTTGAAGGACAGATTCAGAATCCTTTAACATTGCTTCTAAATCATCATAGGACTCTTCCGGTTTTGAAAATTTAATCAACTCAACTTTATTAAATTGGTGTTGACGCAAAATTCCTCTGGTATCTCTTCCTGCTGATCCTGCTTCTTGGCGGAAAGCAGTGGTATAAGAAACGTATTTAATAGGTAACTGTGCAACATCTAAAACTTCATCTCGATGAAGATTGATTGTTGGAACTTCTGCCGTAGGATTCAAATAGAAGTTACGGTCATCATAGAGTTTAAAAGCGTCTTCCTTAAATTTAGGAAATTGACCGGTCGCATACATGGATGCTTCATTAACGATATAAGGGGGGATGATTTCACGGTATCCATGTTGATTAGAATGTAGATCCATCATGAACATGATTAACGAACGTTCTAACCTTGCACCTAATCCTTTATAAACAACAAAACGACTACCTGTAATTTTACCAGCACGATTAAAATCTAATATATCGAGAGATTCACCGAGTTCATAATGCGATTTAATTGGAAAATCAAATACAGTTGGTTCTTTATAGCGTTTAATTTCACGATTTTCTGAGTCATCTTTTCCAACTCTAATCGTCTCACTTGGAATGTTTGGCGTCCATAACAACAAGTTTTTAATCTCTTCATCGAGTTTGATAACCAAATCATCAAGACGTTTAATTTCGTCTGAAATCGACTGAATTGAAGATTGAATTTCAGAAGTATCTTTTCCTTCGCGTTTATAAGTTCCGATTAAACGTGAAGTTTCGTTTTTCTTGGCCTTCATTGTTTCTACTAGTTGAATAGCCTCACGACGTTCCTTATCTTTAGCAACGATGTCGTAAATGTAATGAAAATCACCATTACGACGTGAGAGTAATTCATAAACCTTATCAGTTTCTTCGCGAATCAACTTAATATCCAACATGTCGAATTACCCCCTCTTAATAACTGTCGCTGAGCAAATCATCGACGTCACTTGAGTCTTCTTGTTCTTCTTCAGCATCTTCATCTATTTGATCAAAGTCTTGGTTAAGGAACGATTTATATTGCTTATTGAATTCTTCATTATCTTCGATTGTAATAGCTGGCTTAATCGTAGTATCAACCGTTTCAATTTCCGAGTTATCATTCTCATCGAATACACCATCTTCCTCTTCGGTCTTAGGAACAATGGCAATTGTCGCAACTAAATGAGTTTCTAACAAATTGATAATCTTCACACCTTGAGTTGAACGTTTAGTTTGTGCAATTTGATCAATCGGAACCCTAATAATCATTCCTTTATCAGTCACAACCAGTAAGTCTTCTTCACTAGTAACGCTGATAAGTTTCTTAAGATTGCCGTTCTTTTCCGTAATATTAATGGTTTTAACACCTTTACCACCACGGCCTTGGAGACGGTACTCATCAACAACAGTTCGTTTGCCATATCCTTTTTCAGTGATTGCTAATATTTCATTTTGTTCATCAGCGACCGCTGTAACTCCAATGACACTTTCACCTTCAGTGAGATCAATACCTTTAACACCCGCTGCATTTCTTCCCATATCACGAACATCATTTTCATTAAAACGAATCGCTTTTCCGTTAGAAGCTCCGATGAGAATATCTCTATTTCCATCCGTTAATCTAACGCTATGAAGCATGTCTCCATCGCGAAGGGAAACCGCGCGAATACCGTTTGTTCTGATGTTTTGGAATTCCGATACATGAGTTCTTTTTACAACACCTTGTAAGGTTGTGAAGAACAAATAACCATCATTAAAATCCTTAACGCTCATGATTGAAGCGAGTTCTTCACCCTCTAATAAATTAAGTAAGTTGACAATTGGAAGACCTTTAGAGTTTCTTCCCAAATTTGGGATTTTGTATCCCTTCATCTTGTAAACTCTTCCCAAGGTTGTAAAGAACAATAAATAATCATGGGTTGACGTTGAGATGATTGAATCAATGACATCGTCTTCATTCATCTTCATGCCCGTCTTACCGCGTCCACCACGATTTTGTGACTTATAAACGTCGATATTCATCCGTTTTACATAGCCATTTGTCGTAACAGCGATGATTACTTCTTCAACTGGAATCAAATCTTCATCTTCAATATCATAATCGCCAAATGGATCAATTTCAGTACGTCTTCCATCGCCAAAACGATTTTTGATATCAAGTGCTTCATCGATTAATATTTGATGTTGCAATTCTTTGCTTGATAATATGGAATTGAAGAAGGATATTGCTTTCTCGATTTCTTTTAATTCTTCATGAATTTTGTTTTGTTCTAATCCCGATAATTTACGAAGTTGCATAGCAAGAATCGCTTTTGCTTGAGTTTCAGATAAAGCAAATCGTTCCATTAATTTAGCTTCTGTATTATCGTAAGATTCACGGATTGTTTTTACAACCTCGTCGATGTTATCAAGTGCAATGATGAAACCTTTTAACAAGTGTTCTCTTTGCATTGCTTTATCTAAATCAAAATTCGTTTTACGAATCAAAACTTCTACTTGATGATTGAAATAATGGTTTAATACCGATTTTAACGGTAATGTTTCTGGTTTATCATTCACAAGTGCAAGCATATTAATGCTAAACGTGATTTGAAGTTGCGAATTCTTATATAAATTATTGAGTAAAACTTCAGGATTAACATCTTTTCTAAGTTCCATCACAACGCGCATTCCATTGCGATTGGATTCATCTCTTAAATCAGTAATTCCTTCAATTTTTTTATCTTTTGCTAATTCTGCTATACGTTCAATCAAAGTCGTTTTATTGACTTGATAAGGAATTTCTTTGATGATGATCATCTTTTTCCCGTTAGCCATTTCTTTGATTTCAGTTTTAGCTTTAACGCGTATAATTCCTCTTCCAGTTGCATAAGCTTGTCTAATGCCTGATAACCCTAAAATAATACCACCCGTAGGAAAATCAGGACCTTTGATATGTTCCATTAATTCTTCCGTTGTAATATCTGGATTTTTGACATAAGCAATATAACCATCAATTACTTCAGTTAAACTATGGGGTGGAATATTGGTCGCCATACCGACAGCAATACCCGTTGCGCCATTGACTAAAATATTTGGAAATTTAGATGGTAACACTTTTGGTTCTTTTTCCGAACCATCATAGTTATCCACAAAATCAACGGTATTTTTTCTGAGATCTTTTAACATCTCGACCGTAATTTTTTCCATTTTAGCTTCGGTGTAACGCATCGCAGCTGCACCATCACCGTCAATCGAACCAAAGTTGCCATGGCCATTAACGAGTGGATAGCGATAGCTAAAATCTTGAGCCATACGAACCATTGAATCATAAATCGCAGAGTCGCCATGTGGATGATATTTACCCATGACGTCACCGACGATTCTCGCCGATTTTTTATACGATTTA
Organism: uncultured Candidatus Izemoplasmatales bacterium; assembly: GCA_964367605.1. Taxonomy (GTDB): domain Bacteria; phylum Bacillota_I; class Bacilli_A; order Izemoplasmatales; family Hujiaoplasmataceae; genus UBA5603. The sequence continues at coordinate 10,310 of CAYIYY010000015.1, forward strand.
TCAGGATAAACACCTAACTCATCCATCCCAAATAAAATACGTCTATGAACTGGTTTTAAGCCGTCTCTAACATCAGGAAGTGCACGTGCAACAATAACACTCATAGCGTAACTTAAGAAAGAAGTTTTCATTTCATTTGAAATGTTGACCTCTATCACTTTACTGACAAAATCTGGATTTATAACTGGTTTGTTTTGATCATCCATGATAAGTCCCCCTTAAATATCCAAGTTACGAACGTATTCAGCGTTATTTTGAATAAATTCTCTTCTTGTTGTTACATCTTCACCCATGAGCATTGAAAAGACCATATCTGCTTCCATAGCATCTTCTAAATTCACTTGTAATAATGTTCTTGTGTTTGGATCCATGGTTGTGTCCCATAATTGTTCGGGATTCATTTCACCTAATCCTTTGTATCTTTGAATGACAGGTTTACCAGTCAGACGGGATAAGATGACATCTAACTCTTTTTCTTCATAAGCATATTCAATCGTCTTACCTTGTTGCACTTTAAATAGAGGTGGTTGAGCAATATAGACGTACCCTTTGACGATTAATTCAGGCATATAACGATAGAAGAAAGTTAATAATAACGTACGGATGTGTGCGCCATCGACGTCGGCATCGGTCATGATAATAATTTTGTGATATCTTGCGGTTTCAATATTGAATTCATCGCCAATACCCGTTCCAAAAGCTTGAATCATGGATAAGATTTCTTTATTTCCCAAAGCCTTGTCTAGTCTTGCTTTTTCAACATTCAAGACTTTACCACGAAGCGGTAGAATTGCTTGGTATTCTGAATCTCTTCCTTGTTTAGCTGAACCGCCGGCGGAATCTCCTTCGACGATATATATCTCTGATTTCGTTGAGTCTTTCGTACGGCAATCTGCTAATTTAGATGCAAAACCTAATGAATCTAATGGTGATTTTCTTCTAGTTGCTTCGCGAGCTTTTTTAGCGGCGATTCTAGCGCGTTGAGCCATGATTGCTTTTTCAACAATCGATCTAGCTGCTGCAGGATTTTCTAACAAGAAACGTTCTAAACCTTCACCCATAATGTTATTAACCACTCTACGAGCATCAGAAGAACCTAATTTCGACTTCGTTTGCCCTTCAAATTGAGGATCAGGATGTTTGATAGAGACAATTGCGACTAAACCTTCACGGGTATCTTCGCCTAGTAAAGATTCATCTTTTCTAAAGATATTTGAATTTCTTCCGTAGTTATTGATGACTCTTGTCAGTGTCATTTTGAAACCCTCTTCGTGGGTTCCACCTTCGGGATTGGTAATGTTATTTGTAAATGGGTAAATATTGGAAGAATATTCGGTGTTGTATTGCATTGCAATTTCAACCGTGATCCCTTCTTCCTCACCTTCAAAATAAGCAACCGTCGTATGTAATAATTCTTTGGTTTTATTTAAAAATTCAACGTATTCACGGACGCCACCTTCATAACGGTAGTCTTTGAAAACAACATTGCTGGCATCTCTTGAATCTTTAATGGTAAAACGAATACCTTTATTCAAGAAAGCTAATTGTTGAATACGATTTCTTAAAATTTCAAAGTCATATACTTGGCATTCAGTAAAAATTAAAGGATCAGCTAAAAACGTGACAATCGTACCGGTTTTATCGGTATCGCCAACACATGTTAATTCTTTTTTAACAAATCCATGTTGAAATCCAATTTCAAATATTTTTCCATCTTTATGAATTTCAATGTCAAGGTATTCACTAAGGGCGTTTACGACCGAAGCTCCAACACCATGTAATCCACCAGATACTTTATAAGATTGATGGTCGAATTTACCACCAGCATGCAAAACAGTATAAACCGTTTCAACAGATGGACGTTTTGTCTTTGGATGAATATCAACGGGAATTCCGCGTCCGTTGTCTTCAACACGAATGATATTCCCTGGAAGAATTTCAACGCTAATTGAATCCGCATATCCTGCTAATGCTTCGTCAACTGAATTATCGACAATTTCCCATACTAAATGATGTAATCCTCTTGGCCCTGTTGTACCAATGTACATGCCAGGACGTTTTTTGACAGCTTCTAGCCCTTCTAGAATCTGAATGTTACTGGCATCGTAAGTGCCGTTGATGTGATTGTGGTTATTGTCCATGTTTTAATTCCTCCTTGATATATCCTTTGACAACCCTATAAATTTTGGATTGTTTCAAAATGTCATGATTAATTTCTAAAACGCCAGTCGCTGTGATGATGGCTTGTCCACCGGTACTTAACAAATAATTAAGAAGTCGGTTTTGCTTTTCTGTATCTAGTTCACTTAATACGTCATCTAGCAAAAAGATTGGTTTATCATTCTTTTGATCAAATATGTAATCAATTAAGGCTAAGTCTATTGCTAGAATAATCAACCGCTGTTCCCCTTGAGAAGCATGGCCTTTAGCTGATTTATCCGCAATCATAAAATCAAAATCATCACGATGTGGACCATAGTTTGTTGTTCCGGATTGAATATCGGTTTTATAACGCGATTTAAGCGATTGTAGCACGTTTCCGGAAATAGAGGGTAAATAAGTTAGGGTAAAGCTTTCGTTCTTTGTAGTTAAAAATTGATAGTTTTTAGATGCTCTTTTAGAAATGTTTACAATAAACTTTTCTCTTGATTGTATAATCTTTTCCATTGCGACCGAGAGTTGCTCAGTTAAAATATCTAACATCGTCTCATCTTTTGTTGGATGTAATTGCATTTGCTTCAATAATTCGTTACGTTGCTTCAGTATATATTTAAAATCTGATAAATCTTTTAAATAAGTTTTGTCAACCTGACCAAGGACAATATCAAAAAAATAACGGCGCCCTACAGGCGACCCTTTAACTAAATTTAAATCCTCTGGTGCGAACAATACGATATTTAAGTTTCCAACATAATCACTGAGTCTTTTAACCTCTTGGTTATTAACCAAAACTTTTTTACCAAGTTCAGAAACGACAATTGACATCTCTTGTAAATTATCTTTCGTGGAAATGGTTGCTTTAATCTTGGTAAAATCTGATTGGAATCGAATAAGATCCATATCTTCACTACGATATGATTTCGATAAACCAAGGACATAAATTGATTCAAGGAAGTTCGTCTTTCCTTCTCCGTTTTGCCCTAATATAAAATTCAAACCATTTCCTAATGCAAGAGATTGTTTTGAATAATTCCGATAATCTGTTAGTTGTATTTGTTGAATTTTCATTGATATCAACGAACAATCATGTATGATTCTTTACCGTCAACTGTCACTTGATCTCCTGGGTACAGTTTACGGCCGCGTCTGACTTCTAATTCTTGATTGACATGAACGTCATTTTCGGTTAGATAGAATTTTGTTTCGCCACCACTTGAAATTAAATCTGCAAACTTTAAGAATTGTCCAAGCGTAATATAGGGAGTACTAATTTTAATTTTCTTCATCTTTTCACCTCAAAATAACGCTATTAACTTATATATAATATTATATAATATTTATATATAATTT
>CAYIYY010000016.1:0-13813 GCA_964367605.1 uncultured Candidatus Izemoplasmatales bacterium
ATATCAGCAAAAACACCTGTTTCTAATGCTGAAAACAGCGATTGTTCTTTAATTGATTTTAATAATTTTTCAGCTTCAGATAAAACAAAATGAGCACGTTTTTGAATAATTCCATTGGGTTTAAATTCTATTTCCTCACCCAATGACTTCATCGTCGTTTGAACCATTTTTGCGTTTTGAATGGCTAAGAACCGATCTTGCATGAAGGGGGTGTGAATTCCTTCAGTCATCATTCCAAGCAAGTGAATGGATTGATGTGTCATCGTCGTTACGACATTAAAAAGAACGTTCTGTTGGTACGCCCTAAAAATATTACCACTAACATGTTTAGTCGGGGGCATATATTTTAAAGGAGCGTCAGGGAAGATTTCTCTCGCCATTTCTGCCTGAGCAAGTTCATATAAAAATCCATTTTCAATGGAAGGATCAATTTCAAACGCATGACCTAAACCCATTAAATGTTTTGGTAATCGAGCGCGATACGCAAATTGTTCGTTGATAAATTGTGAGGCTAAAACCGTATGGGCTTGTTCTACGGCATCAGAGGTCGTTAAATAATTGTCTTCACCGGTATTGATTATTATCCCAGAATAGGCGTTGATAAGTCTTGAGAAGTACTGGTCAACGAATGTCCTTTGCATGTTAATGTCACGGAAAATAATACCGTACATACTGTCATTTAACAACACATCAAGTCGTTCTAAAGCTCCAAGTGCAGCGATTTCCGGCATGCACAACCCTGAAGCATAATTAACCAATTTGATATATCTATTTTCTTCTTGAGACACTTTATCTAGTGCTTCTCTCATAATTCTAAAGTTTGCTTGAGTTGCATATGTTCCACCGAAACCTTCGGTTGTGATTCCGTAGGGAACATAATCTAATAAAGACTGCCCTGTCGTTCTAATGACAGCGATAATGTCCGCACCCGCTTTGGCAGCGGCCGTTGCCTGAATAACATCTTCATGAATGTTACCGGTTGCGACTATCACATAAAGTTGAGTGGGGTTCGCGGGGTATTGTTTTAAAAAGTTGTTTCTTTCTTGTCTTCTTTGCTTTATGATTCCAAAATGTTTATCAATATAAGGTTTTAATAGGATTTCAGCTTCATCTTTTGATATCAATGGATATTTGCTTAATGTGATATCATGCTCTATATATTTCTTTATATACTCTTCTAGATTCATATTTTCAGACTTTAAAGCGCTCGCAATATAGATTGCGATTCCTAGTCCTAAATCCCCTTTATGCAACACATCATCAACCATAAGATTACATACCGGAACTCCAAATTCATCTACACCATCAACGCCAAGTAATCTTAATACGGTTCTTTCGATTGAAACAGTTGAGTGCTTATTGATAAACTCTTGAATCTCGTCTGCTATTTGGCTAGCTAGAAAACGACATTCATAGATGCTATCAACGTCTAAATTTAATTTATTAACCATCGATGTCATTCCTTCTTTCGTTCATTACATTTATGACAGGTAAGTGCGTAATATTCTTTAATTTATCCTGAAATTCTTTATCATCAAAAATGTATCCAGTTGGAGAGTAAGGGTTATACATTATTCCAACAAGATTCACAGGATTTAATACCTGAATAGATATGCCTGAGTTAAACAAATTATTTAATACAATTTCAGATAATACCATATGTGTAGGACTCTTCAAAATAATTATTGGAAGAATCGTTCTTCTTTTTTTAATTAGTTCCTTAGCAAACTGAGTAGGTAAGGATCCAGGAATATAAATATATGCGATTTCATGGCTTATCAATTCTAATATTTCCTGTTGATACTGGATAACTGAATCATATTCTAATAGCTTATGTGTCCCATCTTTGTAAATTAATACCACTTTTTCTTCTGTTTCAAGATAACTCAAAGAATGGTCAGCTTTATTTAAAGTGAACTGTGCTATTGTCATTTTAGCAGCCTCAATGACCTTGGATAAATCACTCGAATAGACTGCGCCAATTGCAAATATACAAGCATCTGTTGCTTTTGATATTGTTTTACGAGAAAATGCCCCGTCAATTAAAACTTTAGCGACATTTAACGTTTTGATATACGCAACTAAGGACTCCATTTGAGTAACAATAGACGGACCGCCAACCAATACATTTCCTGATTGAATGATACGAATAATCATTATTTCACCAAGAGCAGTTACGATTCCAGTTTTATCTATTATCTCAAAAGTCGCTTCAGCGGATTTTAAACATTCATAAGCTGTGGCAACAATCATGTTTTCATAAACAAAAATCCGCGGCTTTGGCAGTGACGTTACATTATCAATTAACTCACCATCAAGTCCTATACTTGTAATGGCTAATACTTTGTCATGGTAAGTCTCAATAATGGTATTTAGTACTGTTGTTTTACCGGCGTTCTTTGCGTTGCCAACAATACTAATGACTTCATACTGATCGAGTAGTTTTTTTATTGCTTTGATGATCGGGTTCTCCGGTCCAAATGATGAGGTTCAATCGAGAGTTGATCGCCGCTTAACAACGCACTAACCCCTTCTGCTTTTTTATGTGCAATACAATCTTCGCATTGACAATTGTTCTCGTAATGAGCGGGTTCGGTATAAGTTGTTATCACACCTTCATAATTTCTTAACACCGTTCTTGTCGGTGATGATGATATAACATAATTTGGCATGACCGGTATTTTACCGCCACCTCCGGGAGCGTCCACGACAAATGTAGGAACACAAAAGCCGCTAATATGTCCACGAAGACCTTCGATAATTTCTATACCTTTACTTATAGGTGTCCGGAAATGTTCGATTCCTAATGATAAATCACATTGATAAAGATAATAGGGTCTAACACGTAATTGAACAAGACCTGTTACTAATTTTTTCATGATGTTAACACAGTCATTGACCCCTCTAAGCAATACGCTTTGATTACCGAGTGGAATTCCTGCATTTGCCATTTTAGACAATGCTTCTTTACTTTCAACGGTGAATTCATCATAATGATTAAAATGTGTATTAATCCAAATTGGATGATATTTTTTTAACATATTAACGAAATCATCGGTAATTCTTTGTGGCATAACAACCGGAACTCTCGTTCCCATTCTAATTACTTCAACGTGATCGATTTTACGTAATTCAGAAATGATATATTCTAAACGCTCATCACTCATTAACAATGCATCCCCACCCGATAATAAAACATCTCTCACTTGGGGTGTTTTTCGAATGTACTCAATCCCTCTTCTAATTCTATCTGTGCTTAATTCGTTATCAGTTTGTCCAGCAAATCTTCTTCTTGTACAATGGCGACAATACATACTGCACATATCCGTAATTAAGAATAAAACTCGGTCAGGATACCGATGAGTTAACCCAGGCACCGGAGAATCTTTGTCTTCATCAAGTGGATCAAGGAGGTCGTTCTCACCAATTGTCATTTCAGAGATGGAAGGTATCGCTTGTTTTCGAATTGGGCAATTAATATTATCCGGATCCATTAAAGTTAAATAATATGGAGTAATCGCCATTCTAAATTTTGATAAGACATTAGAAATTTGATTTTCTTCTTCAATAGAAAGATTGATATATTTTTTTAATTGATTGACAGATGTAATACGATTTTTAACTTGCCAATGCCAATCATTCCATTGTTCTGGCAATACATTTGGAAAGTATTTTAATTTACGTTCTAAGTAACGATTGTTTAAGATTAACATATTTATGCACCTACTCCATATCTTTTACTGAATAACTCATACAGTAATTTAGATTCTCTTAATAAATTTAATGTCAGTTCATCGTGACCTGTCGTAAATCCGTTCCCAATCATCATTGTAGCTTCGCTTTTAATGCCTTCAGCACCTAAAGCGGCTTTGGAAAATGAGGTTGCCATACCAAAGAAATAGACAATGCCAAAATCTTTCGTTGGAAGAATGGAAGCCATCTCTGTGTTTGGAACATTAACAACATTAATTGTGACATCCATCTTTTCATTATGGCTAGCTGCCATAACTTTTTGATAAACATCCATCGGCACTCGAGCGTCAGCAATGATGATTTCATCACACACTCCAAGGTTTAACAAATCAGCATATTCTCTTTGGTCATAAATTAATCCATAAACGAAACCATCTTTACCAACACTCTTTCTTGCTTGATAAGAACATAATACTCCACTTTTTCCTCCAGCTCCGATAATTAAAACTCGATTTCCAGGTTTAACTAATTTAGCAACTTGGGCAGGAGCACCCGCAACATCAAGGGCCGAAAGCACCAAATCTGCTGGTAAATCATAAGGAATTTTTGCATAAATACCAGTTTGAAAAAGGATCGCCTCACCCACAATATCAATTTGGTCTTTATCAAGATGAATTTGTTTAACTTGATATATTTTTAGTGGGGTTAGTGAAAGTGATACTAAGGTTGCGATTGAATCGCCCACTTTTAAATCGATATTAAGATCGCTTCCAATCTCCTTAACAACACCTAATAACATACCGCCACTCCCTGTTACGGGGTTTTGCATCTTTCCTCTTTTTGAAACAATCGACTCAATCATTTCAATCATTTTTGGCTCATTACCATCACACGCAGACTTAATTTGCGTAAATGAAGCTGAATCTATGTTGAGTGTCTTAACAGCGATTAATATCTCGTTTTTTTCACAGACCATGGTGTTATCAATGATATCAGCTGATTGAGGCAAAGCACCAATTGGCGCGATTACCCGATGTGTTCCGTATGGACAAGGTTTATTCATGATGTCCCTCCATTTTAAGTATGATTCTAGCCTCTTTTGGTGATGCAATTGGTCGGTTGTACTTCTTTGCAAGTCCAACAACCTTTTCGACTAATTCTTTATTCGATAAAGCTAGTTTCCCTTTTTCAATATACAAATTATCTTCTAATCCAACTCTAACATGACCTCCATGAATGATGGATTGTTCAGCTAAAGAGAACTCATATTTACCAATACCAGCAACACTATATGTTGCATCTTCGGGGATTGAATCTTTCATAAAAACAAAGTCGCGATATTCTCCCGACATCCCTCCATTAACACCTAAAACAAAACTAAAATGTAATGGTTTATGAATATAACCTTGTTTGACTAGCCGCAGGACTGTGTCTATATGCCCCTTTTCAAAGCATTCTAGTTCTTTATAAATACCTTTTGATTCAAGAACTTGTGCAAAATACTTAATGTCATTTTCTGTATTGATAAAAATATCGTCGCCGCCAAAATTGAGTGTACCGCAATCTAGTGTAGCCATCTCGGGATTTAAATCGGTTGGGGTAAGACGTTCATCTCTACTCATACCTAATGCGCCACCTGTGGTTACTTGGATTATAACATCAGGACATTTCTCTTGAATTGCTTCAATTAACTCCATAAAACGTTCTTTGCGGTAAGAAGGTTTACCATTATCTTCTCTTGCATGTAAGTGGATGATACTTGCGCCAGCTTTATATGCTTCATATGCAGAAACTGATATCTCTTCTTTCGTATAAGGAACTGCAGGATTTTGTTCTTTAGTAACTTCTGCACCCGTAATAGCACAGGTAATAATAAGCTTTTCCATTACAACCTCTGTAATGCTTTTGGTACGATACATGTACCACTAGCAGACGCTACTAAAAGCGGTTGTTCTAGAACTTGAGCTGCAGAAGGATTAATGTTTGGCAAAGCTTCAATAACCTTATAGCAAGCAAACGTCATTTTTCTTGATGTGTTGCCTGATGAAATTAACTCAGCGTGAACTTCTAAATAATCACCAGCATAGACTGGCGCTAAAAAATCAACTTGATCATAGGCCCGGAATAATCCTTCGTCTCCATCATTTCTAATAAGCAATTCTGTAGCTGCATCGCCAAAAAGACCCATAATTCTCGCACCATCGACGAGATTGCCTCCATAATGTGCATCAGCGTTCGACATTCTTACTCTTAATATTACTTTCATAGTTCGATTCCTTTCATCGGTATGACATTATCAATGATTAATTTTGCTTCCGTTGCTTGAACAACTTGTTCGATTGTAAACTCAGGATTCACTTCAAGCAAATGGAGTCCATCTTCTAATACTTCAATAACTGCCATTTCAGTGACGATCAAATTAGCTTGCTTAAAAGCTGTTAAAGGTAAAGTACATTTATTGAGTATCTTTGGTGTTCCTTTACTCGTATGAGTCATCGCGATGATTACTCGTTTAGCTCCAACCACCAAATCCATTGCCCCACCCATTCCTGGAACTTTCTTACCAGGGATAATCCAAGATGCAATACTTCCATCAGAATCTACTTCTAAAGCCCCCAAAACGGTCACATCAACGTGTCCGCCACGAATGATAGAGAAAGATGTAGCAGAATCAAAAAATGAGCCACCGGGCAAAATTGTCGCGCATAAACCGCCAGCATTAACCAATTCGGTAGTGAATTCAGATAAAGGTCCGATGCCAATGATTCCATTTTCGCATTGCAGAACTACTTCTTGATCATGATCGATATAATCAGCAACCATGGTAGGTATTCCGATTCCTAGATTAACGAGATATCCCCTTTTGAACTCGAGAGCAATTCTTTTCGCTATAATTACTTTTTCATCCATTTTATTTTCCTCCTACCAGAATATAATCAACAAATGGATGAGCAGTGACAACCATTTCTGGATCTAACATTTTAACAACCTCAGACACTTCAGCAATCACGGTATCACAAGCCATCGCCATTAATGGATTAAAATTCCTCATCGTACCACGGTATCGAAGATTTCCATATTCATCTGCAATCGCCCCTCCGAGCAAAGCAAGGTCGGCTTTAATGGGCTCTTCAAGTAAATAATCTTTTCCTTGAACAGTTATCACTTTTTTTCCATCAGCAACAACCGTGTTCATGCCCGTCGGGGTTAAAATACCACCTAATCCAGCGCCGGCTGCGCGGATTTGTTCTGCCAAAGTCCCTTGAGGAACTAGTCTGACTAATAGTTTATGTTCTTGCATTAGACGACCAACCGCTGGATTGGTACCTATATGAGATGCAATAAGTGTCGATACTCTTCCAGCAGATATTAAACGACCAACACCCTTATCCTCATAACCTCCGTCATTGCAAATAATTGTTAAATCCGTCACGTTTGTATCTAAAACTGCCGTTATTAAATTCTCAGGACTTCCATTTGATAAGAATCCACCAACCATGATACTCATTCCATTTTGTACATATTTAGCTATATCTTTACTTTGAATAAACTCTTTCATAGAACTCCTATCTTGGTGGCATCAGTTGAGCTTCGCCAACGATGACAATTTCACCATTCTGATTTTTAGCAATACAATCGAAAATAACTCGATTTTTTTCCATTATTTTCTCTTTAACAGTTACAACCGCTGTAATTGTATCATTCAAATAAACAGGTTTTGTAAACTTCAAACTTTGATGGGTATAAATGGTTCCAACTCCGGGCATATCCGTCCCAAAAATCGAACTAAATAACCCTCCTACTAGCATACCGTGCACTATACGTGTTTTAAATGGAGAAGTCTTTGCATACTCCTCACTTAAATGCACGGGATTTTCATCTCCCGATACCGCCGCATAACCCAAAACATCCGACTCAGAAAATTGTTTTGAAATGCTTGCTGTATCGCCTATCGATAAATCTTCTAGACGATATTGTTTCATAAATCCTCCTTAATTTTTAAAAAAAATAAAAGCCGTTATGTTTTTAACATAACAGCTCTCCATAAACACTATGGCAGTGATTGAACGCTTGTTCAAGCACCAAGCAATCAAAGGACGAACCCGTTGATCCTTTCGGCAATGCATACCTTCGTTCATCGTCTTTGAAGTTCATTTCATTAACACCGATGAATTACCCCTACATTGCGCCTCTGTATATTCGATTACTCTCATTTTACATGATTATGAAAGCGTTGTCAATACCCAGTCGAATGCAGAAAGTAAGGTTTAGAAATTAAGCAATTTATTCCAGTTCTAAAACCACTGGACAGTGGTCGCTTCCTTGGATTTGATCTAAGATTTCGATTGATTTGATACGATTAAATATGCGGTTTGAAACTATAAAATAGTCAATTCTCCAACCTGCATTATTCATTCGTGCATTAAACCTATAGCTCCACCATGTATACTGTATTTTGTCTTGGTTCATTGCTCTAAAAACATCTGTGAATCCAGAATCGAGTAATGCTTGAAACTCTGTTCTTTCTTCAATAGAGTACCCCGCATTTCCTTCATTAGCTTTGGGGTTTTTTAAGTCAATCGGTTGATGTGCAACATTTAAATCTCCACAGTAAATGACGGGTTTTTTCAAATCTAATTCTTTCAAATACGATCTCATATCATTTTCAAACTGAACGCGATATTCAATCCTTGCTAATCCTTCTTGAGCGTTAGGAACATATGCAGTCACAAAATAGAAATCTGGATATTCTAAGGTTATAATTCGACCTTCATCATTATATAAACCTTCATTCGCTCCAAAATGAACATTGATTGGCGTCATTTTCGTATAGATTAACGTTCCAGAATATCCGGGTTTATCCGCTGAATTCCAGTATTCTAAATATCCATCAAAATAAAAACTTTTTTGTTCTTCTTTCATCTTCGTTTCTTGTATGGCAAAAAAGTCTGCATTCATGTCCTTAAAAAACTCATCAAATCTCTTGTTCATACAAGCTCTTAATCCATTTACGTTCCAAGTCACAAATTTCATTATAATCATCAATCCCTTTCAAACATTATAGATTCATTTTAACGTTTGAAAATTGATAAGTCAACGCCAAAGCATAAGAAAAGGCAACTCGACTTGAGTTGCCTTGAGTTATTATTCTAATTTACTCTCTTTTTTATTAACAAGATATTGTGTTATCCCTAACAAAGCGTTTACTACAATTCCTAATATTGCGGCAAAAGCGATTGCTGGTAATGACATTCCAAACATTGGAATTGATCCGTTTGGAAAACCATAAGTACCACCGATACCAACGATTAAGATAAGCGCGATGATTCCAATGTTTTTCGCATCAAATAAATCCACTTTTTTCTCAATTAAGATTGCAATTCCTTGTGCACCAATGACACCGAATAAATAGATGCTTGCTCCACCAATAACGCCTGAAGGTATCGTGCTAATCAAATTGGCTAAAGGTGAGAAAAAGGCAAGTAACATTGTTAAGATTGCCGCTGCTCCTAAAACCCATACTGAGAAGTTCTTTGTAATAGCCATGGTCGAGATATTCTCTCCGTAGTTTGTTCCAGCAGGTCCACCAACTAATGCACTGACAACATCTCCGACACCATCACCAATGAGATTTAAACCTAATTTATCTTTAATTGGATATTCTTTTGCGCCTTTTTTCTTCGCTAGATCATTAACATACAAGTCCAATTGATATAAATGTGCTGTTGATTCAGGAATCGTCGCTAAAGCAATTGGCATGATGGCGAATACGGCCGCCCAAGAAGGTCTTGGTAAAGTAAAGTGTGGTACATTGATAACGCCATCAGCGAATACTTTTGAAAAATCAACTAAATTTGTTTTAAAGATTAAATCGATTAATAAAGCGCTGAAGTATCCCGCTAATATACCAAATAAAATCGGTAATTGGCTTAATACACCTTTTTTGAAAATAACCGTGAAGAACATAATACAGAACAAAGTGATTATCGCAACTGCCCAGTAACTTGATTGTGCGGTTACGCCGTTAAATCCAGCCGCTTGAGTCATCGCCGTTCCAGCAAGTGATAACCCAATAATCATTGCGATGGGTCCTGTCACAACCGGAGGTAACACTTTTTCAATTTTATTAACACCGAAATAATTAACAATAAAACCAACCAAGATTGAAACCAACCCTGATAAGATGATACCGAATTGTGCTTGTCCGATTAAAGCATCAGAAGCAACCACCCCATACGTTGCTCCTGTGATACCAACGATAGCAGCAATGTATGAAAAACTTGATCCATAATACAAGGGAATTTTTCCTTTGGTAACTAAGATGAAACAAAGGGTTGCTAGTCCGCTAGCGAAGATGGTTGTTGAAATGTGGAATCCTGTCAACAATGCAACAAGGACTGTAGCGGGGAACATAACCAAAATGTGTTGTAATGCAAAAACAATTAATTTTCCCCAAGCAGGTCTTTCATCAGGTAAATAACCAGTAATAATTCGTTTCGTTTCCATATTCATTCTCCTTCTAATTTTGATTTGGTCCCAAACAAAAAGAACACCTTACGGTGTCCTTTAACGGGTACGAAGAAAGAGCTATACCTTTCGATGCTCACAGGCATCGGTTAAAGGACCAAAACTACTATTAGTATACCAGTTTTATCTTGAAAATCAAGAATTATTTCATTTTATTTGATGTTTTTTATAACATGAATAGTAATCCAATTCCAACCCCTATAAAAGTACCAATTGCATAACCGATTGAACCACAAATTAAACCCGGTACAGTCAAAGAATCATTCTTTATTTGTTTCGTAATAGCCGGTACGAAGGCGGGGCCATAAATACCCGCTGTTGCGGTAACCATGGCACAATCAACGTCAATTCGAAGTAATTTTGAAAAGAAGATATGCAATATAAAAGAACCGATTGTAATAATACCATAAAAAATTAATACTTTTCCAAAGTTCCCTGTCATTTTCGTTAAATCTAGCGATGAAGCTAAAGCGAATGAGAAAACTAAAATCAAATATTGGCCAACGACATTCGTTCCTTTGGTTTCACGAATCTTTTTATTAAATGATGCAATTATTCCGAAGACCGTGACGGATATCATCATCGTTGGAACAAGTAAATCCGTCATTTTCCCCTCAACAGAACCCAGGATAATCCATAACAATATTCCTAATAACGCGCCCACAACCGCCATCAAAAAAGCTATAAAGAACGCCTTTACTAAGGGTTTGGATGCTCTAAATTCTTTGATATTTAACTCCTCAGTGTTTGTTATGTTTGACGTTTCTTTTAAATATTCAGAACTTGAAGCGGGTTTTAAGAACTTTAATAAGAGCGGTTTACATAAAATTAATAAAAACATATAAAATGCCCCACCAATAATCATGTCGGATAGATTAGCGATACCAATAGTGATCGAATCTAGTCCGAACACATTCGCGATGGCATTTAAATTTGGCGTTCCGCCGGTATATAGTCCAATGGCCATTCCGGATAATTCTGCACCATTATCTAAAGTTTTACCATAAATGAAAAACGTTAAGGTCGTTACAATAATTACTGATATTATGACTGATCCAAATGCGAATAAAACTGATTTCGATAATTTCTTCGCTTCTTTAAGATTCGCACTGAATAAAAGTAATGGAATGGCAATACTAATTGCCAGATGACTTCCAATTTCACCGATATCTTGGTTTTGAACAATATTGACACCGAGTTTTCTTAAACCAAAAACAAATAAAGCAACGAGTAAACCTAACAAATAAGCCATACCAATGGTTCCAATTAATTTAGTTAGTTTAAATTCATGGTATTTAATAATTAGTAACGGAATAAAAAATATGGCAATCACTTGGACAATGCTATATGTCATGATTGTAATTCCTTCCCATAAATTCGATATGTTTTAGCGATTCTACCTCCGAATTTATCAAATGCATGTAAGGCTTTTTCATTTTCTTCCATGACTGTCCCGCCTTCAAATTCCATAATTCCCATTGATTCAAAATGATCATAGACCTTTTTATACATATAACCGATTAATCCTGTATTTTGATATTTTGGTATCACGTATTGCATTGTTCCACGAACACGTGTAATTTTCTTTAGATTTAATAGAATATAAAGAGGACGTATTCTACCTTTTGTCTTTTTCAATATTTGATTAAAATCTGGGAATACTAGACAAAAACCGACAGGTTTATTTGTTTCGTTTTCTCTAGCAATTCTTATCAGTTTTGGATTGATCAGTAATCTTAAACTTTC
Source organism: uncultured Candidatus Izemoplasmatales bacterium (assembly GCA_964367605.1). Taxonomy (GTDB): domain Bacteria; phylum Bacillota_I; class Bacilli_A; order Izemoplasmatales; family Hujiaoplasmataceae; genus UBA5603. The sequence goes on from CAYIYY010000016.1 coordinate 11,968, forward strand.
AGCAACCTGTTTAATCATTTCAATAGATGGCGCATCTTGGTAATTGATTTCAGTTGTGGCGGTAAGCAACACTTCATGAATATCAAGAATATCATTATCGAGTTGTTTTAAATTAATCTGATCAATTCGAACGTTATAATGATTACTAAAATAAGTTTCTATAGTTACTAATCGTTTTTGAACTTGTGTATTTATATCTGCTTTTAATCCAAATGTATCATAGGCTTTATAATAACCACAAGATTCAATCAAATTTGAATAATAGGGCGCGTTATAACTTGTTAAAATAGCCGGGTCATCATCAAATCCATCCACCATAATACCTCTTCTGGTATCGGGATCATAAGGTGAATACGTTCCTTCACAATACATTACATTTTGTTTAATAACATCTGTTTCCATATAATTAAATAACTCTTTTGCAACGACAGGATCGTTGATGGCATCAAAGGCAGAAAAATAACAAATCAATCGGTTCTTTTTCTTGTTAAATTCAATGGTATATAATAATCTTCCTACAACCCGATTTTCTCGAACGGATAAAATCGCTTTATATTGTTTAGTCTTTAGAACCAATGAGAAAAGTTCTTTTTTCAAGACAGAAAAGATAGGAAAAATATAATGCAGATCGTTTTTATAAAGATTTTTTATGAAAAAAACAAAATTATTTAAGTCTCGATTCGTTTCAACAACTTTAATCATCATTCATGACCCTTCCATGACAGTAATAGAAATACGAACGGCTTCATTTTAACAAAAATCATGAAAATTGACAAGGCTATTTAAAAGAGCGAACCCATTTGGCTCGCTCACTTTATTAAAATCCACGTTCGTAAGGTTGTATGACTAAATCTTTTCTATTATTTTTTGCAGCTGAATGAAGAACAAAATAAGGATCATTCAATAATTTTCTTCCTAAAAAAATTGCATCAACAGATCCGTTACTCAAATACTCTTCACATTGAACATCGGTTGTAATAAGTCCGCCACCAATAACAACATATCCAAGCTCTTTAATTCGTTTTGCAAAGTCCATTTGATATCCTGGATAGACATCAAACTTAACAGGAACAACTCCACCAGAGCTCACATTAATAGCATCAACTTGATGATGAAGTGATTTTACGAGTTCGATAGTATCTTCAATGTGGTTACCATCGCTCGCATATTCTTCCGCTGAAAGCCTCAAAATAAGCGGTCCGTTCCACTCTGTTCTAACTGCCTCAATGACTTCATTTAAAAATCTTCTTCGGTTTTCTGCATTTCCACCATATTGATCATTTCTATGATTTGAGAGCGGTGATAAAAATTGGTTGATTAAATAACCGTGTGCTCCATGAATTTCTATCACATCATATCCCGCTAATTTTGCCCGTCTTGCACCATTTTTAAAAGCATTGATCACTGTTTTGATATCATCAAGTGACATCTCTTTTGGGGTTTGATAATCTTGACTAAATCCAAGGTTAGACGGGGCAACTAATAATTCATTGTCTGCCTTGCATTTTCTTCCTGCGTGAGCAAGTTGAATACCAATATAAGCACCAGATTGATGAACGCTTTGAACTAATTTTTTTAATCCTTCAATATGTGAATCGTGCCAAATTCCTAAGTCATGACTTGAAATTCTTCCTCGGCTTTCAACAGCGGTCGCTTCAGTAATAATTAATCCAACTCCACCGAATCCTCTTGTGGGATAATGAACTAAATGAAATGGCTGAACGTCACCTTCAATTGATGCAACATACATACACATAGGGGCCATAACAATACGATTTTTAATTGTTAAGTCTTTGATTATAAACGGTTCAAATAATTTCATTTTCGTCTCCTTAAAAATATATCT
>CAYIYY010000017.1:0-5107 GCA_964367605.1 uncultured Candidatus Izemoplasmatales bacterium
TGTCCGGTGATTAAAATCGAGTCAGTTCATTCCATCCAAGAATTAATAGAAATCGTCGAACCGTATTTAAGTTAAGCATTCAATATCGGTTTGAATGTGCTATAATAAATATTAACATTGGAGGTGTCAAGGATGGACGATTTATTCTCAATCATTTTAAAAGCAATCGCAACCGTCATCATCGTCTATGCCATGATGATTCCTTTGTTTAAACATCACAATATTGTCAATATAATCGATGGCGCATTTGTATTCTTAAGCGTCGTGATCTTATTAATATTTGAGTCAACGACTTTATATCTCGTTTTTGGCATCATCCTAGGAGTCACAATTCTAGCTTATTTTATATTAAAGTATCTCGTTTTAAAACACTTGAACGGCTGGTATTTCATATGCCATGTTACCAAAAAAGACAAAGTTAGATTAGAAGAAGAAATTCAAATGGTGATTGCTGAAACGACGATTGAATCAGAGGACTTCAAGGTATTAAGTCATCCCTGTTTGTTTCAATTAACGCTTCAAAACAAATCATTAAGAAAAAAGTTCTTAAAAGATTTTGAACAAGTGATTAAAACTAAATTTAGTTATATTTTTGGTATACGTTATGGTGTATTCTTATTGATTTTCATTATTCTCGCTATTATTTGGCGTTATTAGGAGGTACGAGTTGAACAATATCAATGAAGTTGTTTTAAGACAACTCTTAATACCTGCAAAAACGCCCCATCGTTGGTTTGGCGTTGATTATGAAGCTAATATGTATTCTGATCCCGATGGATTAAGAATTGATTTTGGCGGATATGCCATTGAAAGCAAAATCTTACCGGTTCAAAACTGCGTCGAGATTTTAAAACGTGATTTAGAAGGCAAACCCAAGAATTTATTAATAGGTATTGGTCAAAGTGTTGAACCGTATAACGACTTAGAATCTGACTTAAAACTAACTCGAAGTGCCCTTGAAATCATACGCGATTCTCAAGAAGGCGTCGTTATTTTCACGAGAAGCGATGGCATTATTAATGATATCGATATCTTAAAACAAATTGCAGTTCATGCGCCAGTGCGCGTAATTATGGCGATATCGACGATGAATGATGACGTTGCCAAAAAAATCGAACCGAAAACGACACCAACCCAATTACGGTTTAAAACCTTACAAAAATTGAAAAATGAAGGCATTCAAACGGGGATCTTAATGATGCCAATCGTGCCTTATATTAATGATACCGAAGAAAATATTTTACAAATTATCAACCGTGCAAAAGAAGTGGGTTCAGATTTTATCTATCCAGCCTTTGGCATGGTTTTGACAGAGATTCGAAGGCGCCGTTTTTATGAGATGATTGACCGGGAATTTCCTGGACTCAAAAACATATATATGGACCAGTACGGAAGTAAACATTCATGTCAATCGCCTTATGCATCAAAATTAAAAAAAGTCTTTGTTTTTGAATGTAAAAAACATAAAATTAAATATGGGATGGGTGACATTGTTAAATCGATTAACCCAGATACAACTATTCAAATGAAATTATTTTAATATGAACAATTGACAGCGGGGGGTGAATGCATGGAAGTATTGCTTAACATATTACGTGAATATGGTTTGTTTATTGGCATCGTTGTTGGAACGATTGTTTTAATATGGGTTACCTATGCCATATATAATGCCGTTGTCCGTGCAAAAGCCAATCAAGTCCGTATCATACCCGCTGTGGCTGAAACAGGTGTAAGGTCAAAAAATAACGCCGTCGTTCAAGAGGCACAACCGATCATCCCTGAAGTCAAATCACCTTCTTTAGAAGGAGAAGGGGTTGTCAAAACCGGCCCAAGAAAAATGAGTTTATCAGATGACGATGACACGACTGATTTAACGCCAATTCCGAAAGAAGAACCCAAAACAATTGTTGAAAGCCATAACGAACCGCCAAAAGTAGAGAACAAAACCGATATTAATAAAAGCGTTGAAGAAAAAGTTGAAGACATTAAACCAACGCGCCATTCCAATATTCAACCTTTACCAAAAGAGAATGAAGACGACATGGTTCCGGCAGAAGAAACGCTTGTAAAGAAAGCTGTGACTCCACCACTTCAACCTACACAACGACGTATCATTCTTCCGAAAGATGACGATGACACGGTAGTAGACAAACCCAAGTCAAAACCAAAAGCGAAAGTGATTAAACCGGTCGAGGAAAAGAAACCTGAACCGACAAAACCTTACGCTGAACAAAAAGGAATTATCGTCCAAAAACCGAAACCAAAAAAGAAACTGCCTCCGAAATATCATGTTTTATATCGTGCAACCGATAATTCATGGTATGTTAAAGTTGAAGGTAATGACGCTGTTATTGGTACATTAGAAACTCAAAGAGAAGCCATCAGCTATGCAACCATTAAAGCATTGAAGTCCGATTCCGTTGTGATCGTACACCGTAAAGACGGAAAAATCCGAAAACAAGCGACGATGAAGGATGTTACTGACTCAGAAGAGGAAGAATAACATCCTTTTTTATCATTTTTAACTAATTTTTACAATAAATATATGAATTCAATTGTTATTTGGATGTGAGGATCTCTTGATCACTTCACTTCCAGACCCTAGTATCGGAATGTGAGGTGATTTAAAATGGATCGAGTCAATAAACTTGCAAAAGAACTCAAAAAAGGCAATCGACTAGTTTTTGATGAATTATATGAACTCACTTATAAAGTCGTGTTCTATAGTGTTTTATCCATTTTAAAAGATAAAAGCAAATCCGAAGATATTGTTCAAGATACTTATCTAAGAATGCTTAAGAATATCGAGAAGTATCAAGATAACAATTTTATGGGTTATTTAGTGACGATGGCAAAGAATTTAGCCATTAACGAATATACACAAAGAAAAAGAGTCACTTACACCGATTCAGAATATGACTTCATGAGTGATTTCTCACTAATGAGTCAAATTGAAATCGATTTAGAACACCAAGATATCATCGAGAGAGCTTTAAATGCTTTAGATGAAAGTGAAAAAAATGTCGTCATCATGCATACCATCAGTGGATTATCTCACCGCGAAATTGCGGAAATTACACAAAAGCCGATTGGAACCATAACCTGGATTTATGCCAAAGCCGTGAAGAAAATGAAAGATACATTAAAGGAGGAGTGACCATGAAATATCAAAAATTCAAGGAAATCTTGCATGAACATGCTCGATTACCGATTGAAATCGATCGCTCTTCATTCAGTGATGTCTTAGATGAATTTGAATACGTCGAAAAAAAACCAAAATTTGTTTTGAATAGACGATTCGTTACTGTTGTCATGAGCTTTATGATGCTTTTAGCATTGAGCATTACGTTTACGATATTTGAATTTACCCCTGCTAAAACTTTAACCATTGATCTCAATCCTGGTTTTGAGGTTGTATTAAACCGTTTCAACCGTGTTGTTCAAGTAAACGCTGTGGGCGATGAAGCCAGTGCTATGATTGAAGACATAACTTATTGGCATCAATCTCCTGAAAAAGTTTTAGCATCAATCGTTGATTTATCAGTTGAAAAAGGATACGCTACCGTCGGAGACGTGACCGTATTAATCAGTGTCAATACAACGGATGAAGCTTTGTTAAAGAAATTAACCGTTCAATCAGATACCATGAATCTTAAAACCATGTTTATGTCGATCAACATGACAGAATCGGTCAGTTATACTTCACGGCTACTAACGAGCACCAATTTTACAAGCGCTTTAGAATCTTATAAAATCTATGTCCCTGAAGTTCAAGATGCGATAACGAACGAAATGACTGGCAGTTCACCAGAATCTTTTTATGATGATTTTTATGGGAATATCGACGTTACAACCACAAATAGTGTCGTTTGGTCAGAAAATCTACTGGTGACACTCGCAGATTATCATGATGTTACCATTGGCAAATTGCAACTGGCCATTGCGGTATTTGAAGCTTATGACGAATATGACACAGAAGCGGAGTTCCTCTCGCTCATAGAATCTCCGATTTCAACCTTGGTTGAGTTATATGATAATAAACCTTAAATACTATCATTAAAATCACCCTCCTATGGATTCTAGAGGGTGATATTTTTTTTATTCTATGGCTGGGTGTTTTTTATGATAGATACTTGCTAGTTTATAGAGAAGTAAATACCCCAAAAAAGTTAGTAAGAGTAAGAAAATAACATGAACACCATTTGGTAATATGTTTAAGAAGGGAACCGGTCCATTTAAAAACGGATTTTCCATTAAAAACATATTATTAGCATTTTTATCGACGAAGAGGTTACCAAACATCGCCCACAACATAACCAAGAGACAACCGATGAGTGAATTTTTCCAATTTTTCTTTTCGAGTTTGAAATCACCAATCTTATAAAGATAAAGAGGTAAGAATATTAAAAGAAAATGGACCGTTAACGTTCTAACAATCGGAAATGTAATGACGAGCGGATCTCCAAATAATACGCCAACCGGATAAAGTAACACCGCTAAGCCGCCAATGACTGAAGAGGTATAAACGAAATCTTTCATCGGTTTGATATTAAACATAACTACAATTGGTAATAACACATTATTGACGCCACAGACTTGAAAAGATATAAAGGTTCTAAAATCCCAAAACGGATGAGAATATGAGGAAACTGGTTCAGTAAAATGATACCATTCGTAGATAAATAAAGCTTCACCAGCATACTTTAAAACCAATAATAATACGATTGAAGTGATGATGACGATTTTATTCACTTTCGGGTTTTTTGTATTTAAAAAACGCATCAGTAAATAAAAAGCAATCACACACAAAACAACATAGATTAAGTGCGGTAAGGTAAACATATAAGCGTTGGGTTGAATATCCATCCCTTCGCTTGAGAAGAACTGTACTAGTAACATAAACATGTCCTTTCTAAAGATACTTTAATATCATTATAAACGATTTGATTTGATATCAACTGAAAAATTCATCTTTTTTGATTGTAAAAGCAAAAAAATGATGTAAAATAGATATACATCTCAATTTTTGACAGGAGGAATTTATGTTTAAAGTAACCGTCAATCAAGATCAGTACACCTTTGAAGAAAGCATTCGCTTAGAGAAACT
>CAYIYY010000017.1:5207-12839 GCA_964367605.1 uncultured Candidatus Izemoplasmatales bacterium
ATTTCGAAATATTACGCTGAAAAAGGCCATATTGATAAAGTTGAAACCTTAAAATACCGTAAGGAAAAAGTTAATATTTATGAATGTGCAGGTTATTTGAACTATATGTATGGTTATATGGTTCCTTCAACGGCGTATCTCAAAGAATTTGAATTCTTTTATTATGCGCCAGGATTCTTAATTCGATATCCGCGGGTTGAAGCGAAAGGCACCATTCCTGAATTCAGTGATAGCCCTAGTTTCTTACGGGTTTTAAATAAAGCTGAACAATGGGCCATTAATTGTGATTCTGATATGATTTATAAGATGAATCGCAAGATTGAAGAAAATCATGAAGTTGAATTCGTCAATATGTGTGAAACAAAGCATAACAATCAACTATGTGAATTAGGGAATATTATTGAGAAAAACATCGATAATATTCGTTTAATTGCGATCGCGGGTCCGTCTTCATCCGGAAAAACCACTTTTTCTAGACGACTAGAAATCGAGTTATTGACAAGAAGCATTAAACCATTGATGATTTCAATTGATAATTATTATTTACCCAAAGGCGAAGCGCCATTAGATGAATTTGGAAAGCCAGATTTAGAACATGTGAATGCTTTAGATTTAGAACTATTTAATAAAAATATCGCAGAATTAATTGATGGAGTGGCAGTATCATTACCGATCTATGACTTCAAAATAAAAGATAGAGTTTATCAAGCACCCATTACGATTGGACCTCATAATCCGATTATCATCGAAGGAATTCATGCGCTTAATGACGTTTTAACGTCGTTCATCCCAGCTCATGAGAAATTCAAAATCTATATTTCACCGTTCTCACAAATCAATATCGATTACCATAATCCAATCAATTTAACCGATATTCGCTTATTAAGAAGAATCGTGAGAGATTTACAGTTTAGAAATACTTCTCCTGAAAAGACACTCTCGATGTGGGGCAGTGTTAGAAGAGGCGAATATAAATGGATTTATCCGTTTATTGAAAACGCTGATTATATCTATAATTCAGAATTAACGTATGAATTAGCCGTCATGAAGAAACATGCGATGACTGCATTAAAGAAAATTCCTGCCGATTCTGAATATTATATTCAAGCGAACCGACTGATTAAATTCTTGAAGTATTTTAAAGATATCGATGATTATTTAGTCCCTTGTAACTCCATCTTACGCGAGTTTATCGGAAAAAGCGTTTTTGAACACTAGCAATAGTGTTCTTTTTTTAAAAAAAATATGGGAAACATTGAAGTATAGCGATTATTTTGTTATAATGTTAAAAGCATCGGCGGGTGATAGTTTGAAAGAGAAGCCTCTTATTCCAAAAGGATTGACCCTATTAGAAATAGCGTCACGGTTCGAAAAGGGCCAAGTTAACTATAAAAATCATCCGAACCTCAAATCTGTTTGGGGTATTTTTTCATCGAATATTTTTAGTTATTTTAATTTAATCTTATTTGTTTTAGCCGCTTTATTACTCTCGATTAAATCCTTTGAAAATATGGTCTTTGTGATTATCATGGTGTTAAATACCGCGATTGGCATCATTCAGGAACTAAAAGCGAGAAAAACGATTATGAATTTAACGTTGTTATCGCAACCAACCGCCCTCGTGAGAAGACAAGGTTTTGAAATTGAAATCGCAACGGATCAACTCGTATTAGATGATATTTACTTACTCCAAGGTGGAAAACAAGTCGTCGCTGATTCGATTATCCAAAATGGAGAATTAACCGTCAGTGAAGCGAATTTAACCGGTGAATCGGATGCGATTGTCAAAAAAGTGAATGATAAAATCTTATCGGGATCATTTGTCATATCAGGGACAGCGGACGCACTCATCGTCGCTGTCGGTAAAGATAATTATATTGAAACGTTATCCGATAAAATAAAAACGTTGGGGAAACCAAATTCTGAGATTTTAAAATCGTTAAAAAAATTGTTAAAGTTTATTGGCGTGATTATCGTTCCCTTAGGATTAATGACATTTTATACAGCGTTTTTAAAGAGTGAAATGGATTATTTACCGGACTTTTTAGCGAATTCTGAGTTATACCATGATGCGTTAAAGAAAATGGCTGGGGCGATGGTAGCGATGGTTCCTTCAGGACTATTCTTATTAACAACCATCACTTTCGCTTCAAGTGTGGTAAAACTGGCAAAACATCAAACTTTAGTTCAAGAACTGTATTCCATTGAAACATTGTCACGTGTTGATTTGGTTTGTTTAGATAAAACCGGTACGATTACCGATGGAACGATGAAAGTTGATTCCTATGTCTGGATTGAACCGGAAAAAGACGAACCTGCGGTTGATTTGCCAGTGGAAGAAGAAATCCATATTGCATCGGTGAAACCCAGCATCGATATTAAAACAATTATTGCCTCAATGAATTATGCGTTAAAAGATAACAATCAAACAGCGATGGCATTAAAGAATTACTTTGGATCCAAACGAAAACTTCGTTCACGAGTAATCTTGCCTTTTGAATCAGCGAATAAATACAGTGCTGTATCGTTTGATGAAGGAACTTATGCGATTGGTGCTCCCGAACTGGTATTTAAAGGGAAATACATGCATATCAGAAAACAAGTTGAAAAATATGCACGACTTGGCAAAAGAGTCTTATTATTTGCGAAAGCCGATGCCATTGGCGATAAAAGAATCACAGGTTCTGTCGAACCGATTGCGCTCATCTTGATTAACGATACGATTCGTGAGACCGCAAAAGCGACGTTGGATGAATTTCAAGAGGCTGGCGTTGGAATTAAAGTTATCTCTGGCGATAATGCGATTACGGTTTCAGAAGTCGCAGCGCGAGCGGGCGTACCCAAAGCAAATAAATATTTATCTCTAGAAAAAATTGATGATGATAAATTAAGAGAAATCTGCGAAGACTATACGGTTTTTGGTCGGGTGACACCCCATCAAAAACAAGTCTTGATTGAAACTTTTAAACAAAACAAACACAAAGTCGCGATGATTGGCGACGGTGTCAATGACGTTTTAGCGTTAAAAGCAGCCGATTGTTCGGTAGCGATTGCTTCTGGTTCTGAAGCAGCGCGAAATATCAGCCATTTAGTTTTAATGAATGATGATTTCGCATCACTTCCTAAAGTGGTCAAACAGGGCCGTCAAATCGTTAACAATATGCAAAATGCTTCGGTACTCTATTTGGTAAAAACGATGTATACGATTTTATTAACGATGATTGTGTTAATGACCGCGAACATTTATCCCTTTGAACCGGTCCAAATGTTCGTCATTGAAACCTTCATCATCGGTATTCCTTCATTCTTTATCGCACTTGAACCTAATGAATCGAGATTTGAAGGCAAGTTTTTATGGAACGTCTTTAAAAATGTTATTCCAGGCACCATCTTAGTTATTGCGAACTTAATTGGCGTTTATGTGTTTGCGAGTCAGTGGCCATCCATCACCCAAGGTGAAATATCCACTGTCGGCATCATCGCCGCAACGTTTGCTTATCTCCTCGTTTTAGTCAATGTCTCTCAACCACTCAATAAAAGAAGATCCTTTGTGGTCATCGCAGCTGCGATTGTATCAGCGTTTTGTTTCGTGGTTTTAGGAGAGCGATTCTTCAAATTATCAACGTTAACGATTCCTTCCATCTTACTCTTAATTTTACTCATGCAATCAACTTATTTGATAATGTCCATCTATAAACAAAAATTAATCAAATTTTGGGTTTAAAAGTCGGGAAACCGCTTTTAAATCCTTTTTATTTTTGGTATAATGAGCGTGAAATTAGGAAGTAAGGAGGAACACCTATGAATATATTATTCATTGCGGCAGAATGTACCCCTTTTATGAAGGTTGGAGGACTCGCAGACGTTGTGGGTTCGTTACCTCAAGCACTAAAATCACTTTCGAACGTTGAGGTTCGGGTCATTTTACCCAAGTATAAGAAGATTTTAGACGTCTATAAACAAAAAATGGTCTGCGTCAAAAACTTCACCATTGAACTGGGCGATAAGCCCAGTGTTTACGCTGGCGTTCAAACCTTAAAGGTTGGATCAATTCGTTATTATTTCATCGATAATGAATTTTACTTTGGCAGTCGGGATAACGCGTATAACTATGGCGATGAATCAGAACGATTTGCGTATTTCCAAAAAGCAGCCTTAGAAAGCATTAAATATTTGGATTTCATTCCCGATGTCATTCATGTCCATGATTGGCATACGGCCATGATACCTTTGTTAATGAAAACCAAATATAAAGAATATGAAAATACAAAATCGGTTTTAACGATTCATAATTTGGCGTATCAAGGCATCTTTCCTCTCAATGATTACCATTATTTTAATATCCCTTATAACAATCATTTTGAATTCGAAGGTTTCATTAATTTCTTGAAGTGCGGGATTGTTTCTTCTGATTCAATCACCACCGTCTCAGAAACCTATGCTAGTGAGATTTTAACGGATTATTTCGGTTACGGGATGCAACACCTCTTAAAATGGCGTAAAGGCGATTTAAAAGGAATTGTGAATGGCATCAGTTATAAAGAATTTGATCCATTAACCGACCCTTTGATTGCGTTTAATTATGATGCGACCAATTATGAACTGGGCAAAAAGAATAATAAAATTGCTCTTTATGAAGAACTTAAATTAAAATGGGATTCTGATTATCCTTTAATTGGAATCGTATCGAGACTCGTCAGTCAAAAAGGATTTGATTTAATCAAGCGTGTCTTCACAGAAATGCTCGAACAAGACAATTTCAAATTCATCGTCTTAGGCGATGGTGAAGGCGAATACGTTGATTACTTCAATGAATTACAAAACCAATTTCCACATAAAGTGAAAGTTTATGTCGGTTATAGTAATAAACTAGCACATTTAATCTATGCGGGCAGTGATTTATTCTTAATGCCTTCGAAGTTTGAACCGTGTGGTTTAGGTCAACTCATCGCGTTAAAATATGGAACATTACCCATAGTGAGAGAAACCGGTGGTTTAGTGGATACCGTTCATCCTTACAATGAATTCACGGGTGAAGGCAATGGATTTTCATTCCAACACTTTAATGCGCATGACATGATGTATGTCATCCGCTATGCTTTAAAAGTGTATTACCAGAAAAAAGAAGCATGGCAACACTTAGTTTTATCAGCGATGTCAGCTGATTTTAGCTGGAGTGTTTCAGCGAAAGCCTATAAAAAAATCTACTCAAATTTAATCAAAGGGAAAAAGGAGTGAACTTATGGAAGTACTAGCATTAATTTTAGCAGGTGGTAGAGGATCAAGATTAGATATTCTATCAGAAAATCGGGTTAAACCGTCCGTTCCGTTTGCAGGAAAGTACCGAATCATTGATTTTACGTTATCGAATTGTTCGAACTCAGGGATTTACAACATTGCCATTTTAACGCAATATTTGCCTTTTTCCTTAAATGATCACATTGGATCAGGAAAGCCTTGGGATTTAGACCGTAGAGATTCAAAAGTAACTTTATTACAACCCCATAGCGATTGGTATAATGGCACAGCGGATGCTTGCCGGAAGAACTTACATTATATCGAACAAAGTCAATCAAAGTATACCTTAATTTTATCGGGCGATCATATTTATAAAATGGATTACCGCAAAATGATTGAAGCGCATATCGCTTCAAACGCCACGTTAACGGTCGCAGCGAAAGTCGTTGATATCAGTGAAGCTCATCGTTTTGGTATTTTAGAAGCAGATGATTCGAATAAAGTCGTTCGTTTCGTTGAAAAACCGAAAAAACCAATTTCAAATCTAGCTTCCATGGGCATCTATGTCTTTAATACCGATGTATTATTAGATAAATTAAGAACGATGGATATTCCTGATTTAGACTTTGGTCAACACATCATTCCTTCCATGATTGAAAAAGAAGCGGTTTATGCGTATAAATTCTATGATTATTGGAAAGACGTCGGAACCTATGATTCTTATTTACAAGCCAATCTTGAATTGATTGAGACGGTCGATAAAATCCCTTTAGATATGTATGATAAAAACTGGAAAATCTATACAAAATCTGAAGAATTACCCGCCGTTAAGGTGGGTTCGAAAGCAACCATTCACCAAGCGTTGTTATCGAATGGTGCGATCGTTGCTGGCACAGTCGAAAGAAGTGTTTTATCACCGGGTGTTGTCATTCACCCACACGCAAAAGTTGTTAATTCAGTATTATTAAATAACGTTGAAGTATTACCAGGCGCTGTCGTAGAAAACTGTATCATTGATAAAAATACGATTGTCGGAGAAAATGCGCTAGTGGGTTTCGGCGATGACTTAACAGCGAATATCGAGAATCCTTCGTTATTATCCTCAGGTATTACGGTCTTAGGTAAAAAAATAAAAGTGCCAAAAGGCATGAAGATTGGCAGAAACTGCCGCATATTCACCACAGCGAAATTAAGTGAAATGAAAAATAATGAAGTCCCATCTGGGTCAACGTTAAAATAACCCTCAAATGATGGTTTGAAAGTCCGATTCTTGAATGAATTGGACTTTTTATTATAATGAAATTAAAAATCATCTTGTTTGATAATGATACAAGTGATATTATTTGTGTTAATGCAACTCATGAAATCATTATTTTTATAGGACTATTTTGAACGGATGTGACAAATGTGAAATGTGATACAAAATACCCGATTATCGTGATTCATGGAATTGGGTTTCGCGATAATAAATATTTCAATTATTGGGGTAGAACTCCTAAAGCCTTAATCGAAGAAGGCTCTATTATCCATTATGGAAGCCAAGACAGTTGGGGAAGTATCGAAGAAAATGCATTGACTATAAAAGAAAGAATCTTATCAGTTATTAAAGAAACAAGGGCCCAAAAAGTGAATATCATCGCCCATTCTAAAGGTGGAATCGACGCAAGATATATGATATCATCGCTTGATATGTCTCAGTATGTCGCTACTTTAACAACGATACAGAGTCCTCATCATGGTTCAAAAGCCCTCGATTTATTATCAAAATTTCCGAAATTCATCATAAAAATCGTCAGTTTCTTTGTCAATCTTTGGTTTCGACTCTTAGGCGATAAAAGTCCTGATTTCTATTCAACGATTTCATCGTTAACGACCAAAAATATGGTAGTCTTTAATGAAATCAATCAAGATTGTGAAAATGTGTATTATCAAAGTTATGGATTTAAGATGAAAAATATGTTTTCTGATATTTTTTTAATGTTTCCTTATTTAGTCACTAAGTTATTTGAAGGTGACAATGATGGCATTGTCTCAGTGAAATCTTCGCACTGGACGAACTTTCATGGTCCCTATTCAGGAAAAGGCTTGAGAGGAATATCGCATTTAGATGAAGTTGATTTTAGGAGAACTAATATTAAAACAAAAAAACAAAATGAGGGTATCAAGGATATTCCTAAATTTTATGTTGACATGGTTAGTTCGTTAAAAGAAAAAGGGTATTAAAAAAATTAAAGCAATCCAAATTCAATAAGAATCGGATTGCTTTAATTGCTATGAAAGCTATATTTTTTAAGTGCTGATGATTTACTTTACCAAGGTAAGGGACTGTTTTTTATTTCACTTTCATAGAAATCCATCATCTTTGTCTTTAAATCGTTGGGAAGTTTATATTTC
>CAYIYY010000018.1:0-12818 GCA_964367605.1 uncultured Candidatus Izemoplasmatales bacterium
TGCCGCGACACTCGTTGGGGATACAACCTCCATCTTACTCGGTGGTTATGCGAACATGGATTTCTTAGATTTCTTCGTCTATCAAGGAAAAATAGGATTATTCTTCATCGTTCAAATTGGACTCATTGCGGCGACAATCGTTTTATACTTCATCTTCAGAAAACATAAAGAACCCGTTTCCATTGATGAACATACCGTTGTAACAAACTATTTCCCTACGTTTCTCATGTTAGGCGTTATCGTCTTATTAATACTAGCGTCGTTTATTCCTAATAAACCCGCTGTCACAAATGGTTTGATTTGTATGACGCTGATGCTAGTAGGTATTGTCCATAAAACCGTTACAACCAAGAAAAAAGGCGTTTTAAAAGAAACAGTGAAAGAAATTGATTTCTTTACCTTAGGGTTACTCGCTGGATTATTCATGGTTATCGCTTCGATTTCAAATGCTGGCGTCATTGATGCGATTGGCGATCTTCTTGGGGGAATATCGGGCGGAAATGTTTTTGTGATATATACGGTTGTGGTGTTTATGTCGGTTATCTTATCGGCTTTCGTTGATAATATTCCTTATGTCGCAACGATGTTACCAGTGATGGGAGTTATTGCGGCGACCATTGGTTTAGATGATCCGACGGTCTTATATTTCGGTTTATTGATTGGCGCAACTTTGGGTGGTAATATGACACCGATTGGTGCTTCTGCGAATATAACGTCTATTGGGATATTAAGAAAAGAAGGTTATGAAGTCAAGACATGGGATTTCATGAAGATTGGGATTCCTTATACGATGGCTGCGGTCATCACAGGCTATCTATTAGTTTGGATTATCTTTAGTTAATAGCTTCTCACTATTATAAATGTAATATTATGACTGTCTGAATAGACGGTCATTTTTTTATTTATTAATCTCACCGATGAATCATCCTATAACATCTGTAAAACAAAAAGACACTCCCTATCAAGGAAGTGTCTTTTTAGCGTGGTTAAACTTTTTAGAGAACGCCTAGCGCGTTTAATGCCATTAAAATAAAGTATAAAACGAATAATCCAGAAGAGACCCAAAGAATTGGATGAACTTCTTTTGCTTTTTTTGTAACGACTTTCACTAAAACATAGAAAATGAATCCAAAAGCGATACCAATCGAGATGTTATAAGCTAAAGCCATTAAGACCGCTGCGAAGAATGCAGGAACTGCTTCTTCAAAATCAGACCAATTAACGTCTTTAAACGCACCGGCCATCATAATACCAACAATGATGAGTGCAGGAGCAGTCGCTTGAGCTGGAACGATACCAACAACCGGAGCGATTAAGATACAAAGTAAGAATAAAATGGATGTGAAGACAGAGGTTAAACCCGTTCTTCCGCCTGCTTCAATACCGGCGGCTGATTCAATATAAGTCGTTGTATTAGAAGTTCCAAAGACAGCACCGATGGACGTAGCGATAGAATCTGCGAATAATGCTTTTTCCATTTTTGTTTTAAAGCCTTTTCCTTCTTCAATTGAAGTTAAATCTGCTTCAGAGAAAATGCCAGAAGCTCTACCGGTACCAACGAATGTACCAATCGTATCAAACGTATCCGTTAAGCTGAATGCGAAGATTGCTAAGAATGCCATAGGTAATTTAGAAGGATCAGCGAACATCGTGCCGATGCCTTTAAATGCAGCGCCAAAGGTTGTTCCGAGTTCAGTGAATGGACCAGCAATGTCAAAGCCGCTAATAGCGAAGCTTGTAACACCCATTGGCCAACCGATTAAGGTCGTTGCGACGATACCGATTAAAATCGCGCCTTTAACTTTTAATAACAATAATACAACCGTAATAATCACACCAAGTAACGCTAAGACGGGACCCCAAGAATCAAAGTTGGTTAAGGCTGGAATGATTGAAGAATCGGCGAATACGGTACCAAAACTTTCAAACCAGGTGCCTGGATCAGCAGTGAAACTGAAGAATCCAGCGTTTTTGAAACCAATGTAAGCAATGAAAATACCAATACCACCGCCAATAGCGTGTTGTAATGAAACGGGGATGGCTTTTACAATTGATTTACGGATTTTCGTGACCGTGATTAAAACGTTGATAAGACCGCAAATGAAAACGAGTCCTAACGCTTCGCTCCAGTGGAAACCGAGGGCAAAAACAACCGTGTAGGTAAAGAACGCATTAAGACCCATACCAGGTGCTAAAGCATAAGGTACGTTAGCGAACAATCCCATGATCAACGTTCCGATAACGGTTGCGATGATGGTTGCTAAAAAGACGGCTCCGAAAGGCATTCCCGTTTGAGAAAGCATTGACGGATTGACGAAGATGATGTAAACCATCGCAAAGAAGGTTGTTGCTCCTGCGATTAGTTCTTTGGTAATGGTGGTACCATGTTCACGCAATTTGAAGAAGTTTTGAAGCTTTTCCATGTGTTAGAGATCCTCCTATGATTTTTTTTGTCTTGTTTGAAACAAATAAAAAAAGCCAGTATAAATACTTATACTCGCCAACAAAATAAACTGGATGCTTTAGGCATTCAGAAAAAAATCATGTAACCAATAGGCAGTCGATTAGGTCGACTGGTAGAAACTACGGAACCAAATTATCCATATTATATTGGCGATCTAGCTATTCAATTTGAATTAACAAAACAAAGACAGTTTACCATGAAATAAATACTTTGACAAGCCTATGAAAACCTTTTCATTAAATAAATCGGTTTAATAAACATTCATTTCTTTTTGAGTTGATTTTATTTGGTAAATTTATCGATTAATCCTTGTTTTTGTTTCGTATAAGGATGATATCTAAAGGACAAATCGATCCAGTTGGCCCGTTTTAAAACGGATTTGTAATGCGAGAATGTTTTAAAGGAATGAATACCATGATAACTGCCCATTCCAGACGCTCCAACCCCACCAAACCCTAATTCAGAGGAAGCAACATGCATTAAGGTATCATTAAATGTACCGCCACCAAAACTAATCTCATGGGTTAACCGTTTTTGTAACGCTTTATCAGTAGAAAATAAATAGAAGGCTAAGGGACGATCATTCGATTTGATGTAGTCGATGACTTCTTCGATCTTATCATAAGCAATAATCGGTAAAATCGGTCCAAAGATTTCTTCTTGCATGACCGGTGAATCTAAAGCGACATCCACTAACAACGTTGGTGCAATAGATGTATCGTTTGATTGACCCCCCAGTGCTATTTGTTGATCTTTTAAGAGCCCTAATAACCTTGTATGAGCTTTTTCATTGATGATTTTTGGGTAATCAGGATAATTTAAGGGATCAGGACCAAAAAACTCAGCGATAACACGTTTTAACTCATTGACGAGCTGGTCGCGATATTCTCTTTTAACAAAAACATGATCTGGCGCAACACAGGTTTGACCCGCATTGACAAATTTACCAAAAGCGAGTCGTTTCGCTGTTAACTTTGTACACAGGGTGCCATCCACAATACAGGGTGATTTACCGCCTAATTCTAAAGAAACAGGTGTTAAAAAATGACTGGCTTTTTCCATGACCGTTTTACCAACATTGGTTGAGCCGGTAAAGAAAATATAATCAAATTTTTGTTCTAATAACAAGGTATTTTCTTCTCTTCCACCTAAAACCGTAGCGACATACTCTTCTTTAAAGGTATGATCTAATAATTCTTTAATCGCTAACGCCGTATGATGGGCATAAGACCCAGGTTTCACAATCGCCGTATTACCAGAAGCGATCGCTCCAATCAACGGATCAATGGCGAGTTGGAAGGGATAGTTCCATGGTGACATGATTAAAACGGCGCCATAAGGTTCAGGGTAGATATAACTTTTAGCACTGAATAATACAAGCGGTGTTTTGACTCTTTTTGGCTTCGCCCAATGCTTGAAATGCTTAATCATGTGAGAAAGTTCGCTTCTGACAATCCCAATCTCGGTCATGATGGCTTCTAATGGCGCTTTGTTCAAATCTTTCTTTAAAGCGTCAATAATCTTACTCTCATGAGCATTAATCGCATTTTGAAGCATTTTTAAAGCTTCTAAACGGAAATTGATATCTTTTGTAACATTGGTATTAAAATAAGCTCTTTGTTTTTCAACAAGTTGATTAATATTCATAGAGAACCTCCGAAGTACATTGTTAAAATTATTATACCATAGTCTTTAATATTTGATATAATACAAGTATTGTCATAGGAGGATTTATGATTTATATTACTGGTGCGACAGGACATATTGGAAACAATGTGGTACGTTCGTTTATTCAATCAAATACACCCTGTGAATTATTACTGAGAAGAATGAGTCCAGCTATCCATGATTTAAATGTCGTATCACATCTTGGTGATATTTTTTCATATGATTTTTTAGACCGTTATTTAAAGCCAAATGATACAATCATTCACTGTGCTGGGGTCATTGATTTAACCAAAAAATTAAGAAATGAAAGTGATATAGTGAATATCGATGGTACTTATAAAATCGTCGATTATTGTATCAACCATCAAATCCGTTTGGTTTATGTCTCTTCTGTCGATGCCATCAATAAACCTAACAATCATGATCCAATTGAAGAACCGACTGCTTTTGATTTATCAACCATCAAAAGTCATTATGCCAAATCAAAAGCGTTAGGGACGGCTTATGTTTTAGATAAACTGAATCAAGGGTTATTAAAAGGGGCCATCGTCTATCCTGCGGCGGTGATTGGACCTCATGATTATAAACCCTCCGCAGCGGGTAAAGAAATCATGAAAGCATTTAATAAACCGATATTACCTTATATTAAAGGTGGTTATAATTTCGTAGATGTCAGAGACGTTGCGAAAGCCATCTATACCGTTAGCGTTTATTCCATGGAAGGATCTTATATTTTATCAGCCCACGAACATACGATCAAAGAGTTTTATCAAACGATCGCCAACGTTTCAAATCGCCGTAAATTGATCCTTGGGTTTCCACGGTTTATCGCAAAATTTGGGGCCTTATTCTTTAAAGATATATCGAACGTCATGATAGATGCGATCTTAGAAAATTACCATTACATCAATGACCGAATGGTTCAGTTATTAAAAATCGAGCCCATTCCTTTTGAAGATACCGTGAGAGATACCATCAATTGGTTCAATCGTCTGAAGTAAGTCATAGATACAATCATTTATTAAAATATACCCTGCAACGGACTTTTTTAAAGTGTCCACTTGACAGGGTATATTTTTTATATTGAGAGAAACATTTTATACATCAAATATTAGGTTAACAATGGATGAATCATGACCATATCGTTGATGAATGTGAAGATTTAATCGTTTAATTGTTGCTTATAAAAAAAGATTTCGTACACTTATTTAACCAACTGAGCTGAAATTCAATCATCGGACCAATCACCAGTGCTAAAATAAAACTTCCCACATTGACAGCACCAAACCCAATTTGAGCTAGAAAACCAAAAATACTCGCTAAGATGATGGCAAATAGTTCGATAAAAATCCTGGTTTTAAAGAAACTATTACTCTTGAAGATTTTCATCATCATTAAAGTTAACTCATCAAAAACCATGGCTGGATATTTTGTAACAATAATCAATGATAATCCCAAAGTTAGTGTAAAAATACCGATTACAAAAAGGGCTAATCTTACCCATAAGATTGTTGGATAAAAATCCCCAAAAATGACAATATCCCAAAAATCAATGGCTAATGATATTCCAAAAATGGGTATTAAAACAAATAAAAACTTCAATTTTTTATTGTAAATGATGACAAACGCTAATACAATCGCATAGATCATAAAACTAACAGTTCCTAAAGTGACATTCCATTGAAGAACACCATTCAAAAAAGACCTTAAATTATAGATAACTGTATCCCATGCTCCGGCACCAAGTGCTCCTCTTAAAAGAACATTGACACCTAAACCAGTTACAAAAATTCCTAAAAGATAGATTAGCCCTCTCATCAAATGTTTGGGCGTAATTTTTAATTTCATGTGACCTCCATATGAAGCAAAATTCTAAAAGACCATAGAAACTTTAGCATAATTAACACATAATGTCAATTAAAGACATTGATCATCTCTATCAATCATTATTGTCATCCCTTGACGATGAAGTTTTAAGAAAATAATGATCATTAAATAGATGATTTTTTATATTTAAAGTCCTCCTATTAAATAAAAATAGACTCTTTTTTTGAGTCTACTTCTTGGGTTTCAGTGCAAACGACGTCTTAATTTAAGCTTTAACGTGTTTTTGATAAAGTGGTAACTCAAATTTTTCAATATCAGCCATTCTTGATTCCACTTGTTTTCTCACTAAATCAGGAATAACCGTAGCTTCATTGGTCAGTTGTTTCATCGTTAAATGTGTGTAGGCAATCGCATCGATTTCAATGGCCATTTGTAAGTAATCTTTTTCAGTTTGGGCTTTATCAGTCGGTGAGAAAAACTCAAATTCTTTATTCCATGTGGCGAGTAGTTCTTTTGGTTCGATGGCTTTTTTGGGATGATTGATGCGATCCCATTGATAAGCGTGACGGCTTTCATGAATCAAGGTTATCACAACCTCGTGTTCAGGTGCATCATAGACGATGTCTTTATTAAAAATAATTTCATTGTCTAAACGGTTATACATCGCAAAAATTTCCATGAATGTTTTTGGAAATACGCCGGCTCTTATTTCACATGCTTTGCGGTTTTGAATTTTTGAAAGTTGGTTCTCAATTTGTTGTAAAGCAAAAATTGTAATCATAGTCTTCTCCCATTTCTTGTCAGTTTATTTGGTTAAATGATGTTTTATTGCTTTGTATTTTGTTTCAATTGCTTCCGTAATTTTTTTAAACTCTTCTGGATTATTCATGTCGTGAATCGGCAGCCATAAAATTCGGTCTTCCGGGACTTTATAGTTTTTAAAAATCCGTTTTAAGACATCATAGTAATTGGCATAATGAAATGTTAAATAATCGTGCTGATTTTGTTCGATAGCTCTTCCGCGTTTTCTCACGTTTTCAAACAATTGATCTGTCGGTCTTTCAATCACGATATGAAGGTCAACGTCAGGGATTCGTTTCAAATGCTCATCAGCGATGGCGTAAGTCAAAGCGACTTCCATCGCTGACATCGTACCGTCTAATCGTAATAACTCAGTGAAGACAAGATTTGAAAATAACGTTGAATCACAGACGACTGATTCTAAATCTTTCGTTTTCCACATCATGAGAAAGAGTGAACTATAAAACGCGTTTTGTGATAACATTGCGAATGTTTCTTTATCACTATAGAAGTAAGGAAGATACTCGTTCTTTTCAACAGGTTCTTCGAGAAGCGTGGATTGATAATGCTTCGCCAATTTTTTTGATAATAATGATTTTCCAGATCCAATGGGTCCGATAATTCCAATACGCATAGATGACCTCGCTTCATATTTTTGTCGTTCGGATAATTCCGTTTGAGTTTATTATAAACAAGAAAGTATGGCTTGTCAAAGCATTTATTATTTAAATTTTCAATGGGTGTCCAAGACCGCTTTTAAGACTAAATGCCCGTTTGAATGATTTTATAAAATTTGTAAAAAAAGCTTGTTTTATCCCATAAATGTCATGTTTTTGATAAAAACTGATAAATGTAGATGATGGCTAAAATAGGCCATTTCATAGAAAAAAGCGGAAACATGTCCGCTTATTTATTGATAAAATTTAACGAAAACTCAACCGGGTAATGATCGCTTGGGTAAATTTGAAAAAATTTGTCTCGAATCACCACGAATCCTTCTTTGACGAAAGGTTCGGTGTAATATACGTAATCGATGGGTTCGCCATCATTCAATCCTTCAAATTGATGATAAGTCGCATTTGGATTATCGGGACCATAAACGGAGGTTAATGATTTACCGCCAAGGGTCACTTTCTTTAAATAGTGATGGACAGGATCATTTAATGTCGCATTAAAGTCACCAACGATGATCGTTGGAAGACGCTTGATACTGGATTGTTTATTGAGGTGATCGATCAAAATTTCCATTTGACGTTTTTGAACGTTAGGATTCGCATAATCTAAATGCGTGTTAACGAATCTAAACATCTCCATGGTTCCGTTCACTTCAAAAACGGCAATCGTCGCAATTCGGTTAAAATTGGAATCGTCGAATTTCGATTCAACATATTTGGACTTAGATAACCAAATTGTTTCATTCGTTAAGAGTCTGACCTTTTCAACTTGATAAAGAACTGGCGTCATTTCTCCATTTGCATCTCTAGGTGTTCCGGCATAACGAAACTGAGGTAGTTCTTTCATCAACTCTTTCAGCATTTTAGTTGTTGGTTCTTGAAGTCCAACAATGGGATAATTTCCCACTTTTAAAACTTCAGCGACGGATTTAATTCGGTTCTTCCATCCATTAATGCCATCACTTGGTGCATCGATACGGATATTAAAGGTTAAAAATTTCATATTTTCTCCTAATTGGTTGATGCTTCGATGAGTTTTCTTCGAATGTTCCAAAGCTTGTCAGATAAATCGACGTAATACTTATGCGGATTGGCAAAACGCAAGACTTCATCCCACATGTGACTCAGTTCTTGTTTTAAATGTTCTCTTGATTCAAGCAATGTCATGCAAGGAATGATGACTTTTCCTTGTTCAATGACTTTCAGTAATCGTTTTTCAACGTAAAAATCGGTTAATGTTTTACGTTTGTGGATTAAATTGGGATCAAAAATCTCTAACGGTTTCGTTTCATCGATGACTTCATCATAAACCGTTACTAAATCCGCTAATGCCTTATTCGTTTGTTTATCATAAATCCGGTAAACCTGTTTAAAATGCGGGTTTGTCATTTTTTCAGGATTTTCAGATATTTTAATTTTCGGTTCAATGATTCCTTTTTTTTCAGTCGCGATCAGTTTATAGACACCGCCAAAAACGGGTTCTGATTTCGCAGTAATTAAACGTTCGCCGACGCCAAAGGAATCGATTTTTGCGCCTTGGACGAGTAATTCGGTAATTAACCATTCATCTAAAGAATTAGAAACCACAATTTTAACGTCTTGACATCCTGCTTGGTCGAGTAATTTTCTGGCTTCTTTGGATAGATAAGTCAAATCACCTGAATCGATTCGAATACCAGCTGATTTAATCCCTAAGGGCCATAAAACAGTTTTGACTGCGTGAATGGCATTTGGAACACCGCTTCTTAAAACATTATAAGTATCTACTAAAAACGTCGCATTATTCGGATATGTTGTCGCATAGGCAACAAATGCTTGTTTTTCGCTATCAAACATCTGAACCCATGAATGAGCCATCGTCCCTAAAGCGGGAATTTGATAGCGCTGATCCGCTTTGGTTAAACTGGTGCCATAAACGCCACCGATATACGCTGCTTTTGCGCCTAATAACGCAGAATCAACGCCATGCGCTCTTCTTGCCCCAAACTCCATAATCGCACGGCCTTGGGCGGCTCTTACGATGCGAGACGCTTTGGTTGCGATGAGCGATTGATGGTTCATTTGTAAAAGCAAGTAAGTTTCAATCAATTGTGCTTCGATAACGTTAGCCCGTACGGTTAATAAAGGTTCGTTAGGAAAGACAACAGATCCTTCTTTTACCATCCAAATATCGCCAGAAAAATGAAAGTCGGTTAGATAGGCTAAGAAAGCTTCGGAAAACATCGTTCTTTTTCTTAAGTATTCGATATCATCATGATTAAATTTTAAATGCTTAATATAGTCGATGACCTCACTTTGACCGCAGGCAACAGCGTAACCGCCACCATCGGGAATATTTCTAAAAAACAGATCAAAATAAGCTATTTCATCTTTTTTTCCACTTTCGAAATAGCCGGAAGCCATGGTCAACTCATAAAAATCTGCGACGAGCGCTAATTTATTTTTTTCCATCTTGACCTACGATTTCGACTTGAAGGCCTTTCATGACTTCAAGTGCTTTTTTATGAAGTTCGAAATTAGAACTTGCGGTGGCGTTTCGATCGATAATGATTTTAGCGTTTGGTAACGCCGCTTTCGCTAAAACAGCATTAGATAAAACACAAATATTGGAGACTAAACCGCATAATTCAACTTCGTCATACTCTCTTTCTTTTAAAGTTTCAGCCAATTCAAGTGATCCAAAGGTATTTTTTTCAATCACTTTTCGTGCAATGGTTAAATAATTACTGGTCCTACCGTAAAGTTCATGGCCTTTCGTGCCTTTTATACAATGGATGATGGGTAAATTTCTTCCTTCTTCGGATTCTAAATAATCGTCAGAATGCGTGTCAAGCGTAATATAAATCTCAACACCTGAGACAATCGCATCTTCAATTTTTTTGATGATGATCGGTTCTAATTTTTTAGCATCATTAAAGCCTAAAGAACCCTCAACGAAATCATTTTGAAAATCAACGACAATCAAACATTTTTTCATAAGCATCACTCCCTTAAGTTGTCACTTCATTATATCACATTTTGATTGATATTTATGCTTCAAAATATCGAAAAAAAACTTCCGAACGGATTCGGAAGTCATCAATTAATAAACTTGTAATTTTTCTTGTTTCGTTAATACCCGTAAAGTACCTTCAGCTAAAGCGCGCATTTCATCTTCACCGGGATAAACATGGACTGCTTGAATCGGATTGACATAGGCTTTAATCATATCGACGAACATGGCATTATAGGCTAATCCACCCGTGAGTAAGATTCCATCGACTTTGCCTGCAGCGATAAAATACATGGCACCGATTTGTTTGGCGACTTGGTAGGCCATGGCTTGAAGATAAAATTCAGCGACTTTATCTCCCGCTTCAATCCGGCGTTTGATTTCTAAACCATTGGATGTGCCTAAGTAACTGACTAAACCGCCTTGACCAGCGAGTTTTTTCTTAATTTCATCAATGGTGTATTTCCCAGAAAAACACATGTCAACTAAAGGATAAGTAGGGGTCGTTCCCGCTCTTTCAGGCGAGAAAGGACCATCGCCACCTAAGGCATTATTAACGTCGATGACACGACCTTTTTTATGAAGACCGACTGATATTCCACCGCCTAAATGAGCGACGATTAATGTCATTTCATCATAATCTTTACCGACGGCTTTGGCATGGCGTTTTGCGATGGCTTTATGGTTTAATGCATGAAAGATCGATGATCTATCAATGCCTGCTAAACCAGAAACTCTGGCTAAATCTTCCATTTCGTCAATGGAAACAGGGTTGACGATATACGAAGGACGGTTTAATCCTTCTGCGAGTTCATAAGAAATGATAGCCCCTAAGTTAGAAGCGTGAAAACCGTTTCTACCTAGCGTTAAATCTTCAACCATTTGTTTGGTCACTAAATACGTACCTGAATTTTTCAATGGTTTTAACATGCCGCCGCGACCGACAAACACATCGATGTGATCGAGTTGATAACGATGTTCCGTTAAAAAGTCTAACACCATTTGTTTACGAAAGTCTTTTTGTTCAATCACGTTTTTATAGTTTTTTAAATGATCAACTTCATGTTTAAGAACTTGTTCTTGTATGAGTTTGTCATTATTGAATAAGGCAACTTTCGTTGAAGTTGATCCTGGATTAATAACTAAGATTAGATAGTCCATGAGAATAGCCCACCGCCAATGCAATAGAGTTGAGTTTTGTATCTGAGTCGTCTGCTCTTGATGTTAATACGATTGGAACTTTTGCGCCGATGATAATGCCGGCCGCTTTCGCTAGTCCTAAAAATACAGAGGTCTTATAGAAGATATTGCCACCATCGAGATTGGGGAAGACCAAGATATCTGCTTTTCCAGCAACAGGACCGCCTAAGCCCTTGTGGTGAACGGAAGCCATGGATACGAGATTATCAATCGCAAAGGGACCATCGATGAAGAAATCTGTTTGTGGATGATCATAGTAATAAGCTTTGATGGATTCGGCTTCAACCGTTGAAATAATCTTGGGATTGAGTTTTTCTACCGCTGAGACTAAACCAACTTTTGGTTGCACATAGCCGAGTGCTTTCGTTAAATGAACGGCATTTTCGATGAGCAATATTTTTTCTTCAATCGAGGGTTGAATATTCATAGCGCCATCGGTGGCGAATAAAATTCGGTCTAAATGCGGAAATTCCACCATGCCCACGTGAGAGAGTAGTTTATATTTTTTGATACCAAACTCACTATTCACAACGCCTTTGAGTAAGACTTTCGTATCGAGTAAACCTTTCATTAAAATATCAGCTTTGCCTTGGTTAATGAGGTCCATGGCCATTCTTACTTCGGTATCATCATTCGTCTCATGAATGATTTCATAACCCGATGATATGTGATTCAAAGTTAATAATTCTTTGATCTTGGCTTGATCCCCAATGAGAATGGGTTTGATCATGCCCAGGCGTGTCGCTTGGCAAACTGCGTCCATCACAAATTCATCGTCTGCGTGGACGACGACGATGTTTTTTGGCTGTTTGCCTAAGGCGAGTTTGACGAGGGAGTCAAGATTTTTAAGCATGGATGCCTCCTAAGTTTTTGATGAAGTCGAATCCTTTTTTAATGGCTTGTTGGTTAATATCCATTAAGTGAGCTTTTCTTTCACCGAGCAACTTCTTTAACATATGTTCAACGATATCCGTGGTAAACATATCTGTAATTGCTAAGTAAGCGCCCATGATAATCATATTTGCGACTTGAATATTACCAAGTTCTAATGCCATTTCATTGGCTGGAACCCCATACAATTTGACGTCTTCAAATGGTTTTGGCGCATCGATAAGTGAAGCGTTGTATAAAATAACACCGTCACTTTTCACATTGTTAATGAATTTATCTAAAGAGGGTTGGTTAAAAGCAA
>CAYIYY010000019.1:0-5012 GCA_964367605.1 uncultured Candidatus Izemoplasmatales bacterium
CTATTAACTTATATATAATATTATATAATATTTATATATAATTTTCAAGTTTTTATTTCCTTTTCATTTGAATAATCATGAGTGTATTTTATACCTAAAAATCGCAAAAATAAAAGAGGATTGCATGTATAAAATGCATCCTCTTTTTGGTTATTTAGTTGGTTGTATGAGTTCAAGAAATTCACACATTGTGTATAGCCAATGTTTATCTAACTGAATTGTATCCAATATGATATGAATCTTGTTTTCTTTATAGGTAAAACGTAAGAATTTTGATATTTTCATTCCGGTAGAGAATAATTTATCGCCAGCCAACTTTTTTGTACCTTCTTCAGAAATAATTAGGGTGATATTCGTTTTGGATTCATTGATTTTTTCAATATCTAGTTTCGCAGATAAGTGTTCAAATAACTTTTCGTACATATAAATTTCTAAATTTGCATCATATCTTCCGAAACGATCGATGAATTCATCAAGCAAAGAACGAATTTCTTGAACACTTTTAACGTTTGTAATCTTTGTATGCATTTCTAATTTAACAAAATCATCGTTAACGTATTGTTCATCGATATATTTAGAAACTTTAGCTCTCACCTTTGAAATAGGTTCAACTTCTGGTTCGAATCCCTGTTGCCTTTTTATTTCTTCTTGAAGAATCTTCATATACAAGTCCACGCCAACAGAGTCAATAAACCCTGATTGTTCACTACCTAAAACATCTCCAGCTCCGCGGATTGAAAGATCCCTAACAGCGATTTTAAATCCACTTCCGAGTTCGGTAAATTCTTTGATAACACGTAATCTTTTTTCTGCATCTTCGGTTAAAACCTTATTTTTTGTGTACATTAAATACGCGTATGCAATCCGGTTTGAGCGACCTACTCTCCCTCTAATTTGATAGAGTTGAGAGAGGCCAAGCCGGTCCGCATCATGAATTATCAAGGTATTTGCATTAGGAATATCAATTCCGGTTTCGATGATTGTCGTCGATATAAGAACATCTATTTTTTTATCAATAAAGTCAGATACAACTTCCTCAAGTGCTAATTTATTCATTTGTCCATGAGCGATGTCAATTCGTGCTTCAGGGACTAATTTTTGAATTTCCGCTTCAATTAAGTCAATATCATCAACGCGATTATAAATATAGAATACTTGCCCATTTCTGGCGAGTTCCCGTTCTATTGCATCTTTAATAATTGTGTCATTTCGTTCTAAAACGTAGGTCTGAATAGGATATCTATTTTCAGGTGCCGTTTCTAATAGAGACATATTTTTAACACCCATAATTGCCATTTGGAGCGTTCTTGGAATGGGTGTTGCTGACAACGATAAAACATCAACATTAATCTTCATTTCTTTGATTCTTTCTTTATGCTCAACGCCAAATCTTTGTTCTTCATCGATAACAAGTAACCCTAAATCTTTAAACTCTATATCTTTACTTAAGATTCGGTGAGTTCCAATGACAACATCAACGTTGCCCGCTTTAATATCTTTTATCGTTTGTGTTTGCTGCTTACGGCTGACAAAACGGTTAAGCAATCTAACATTAATTCCAAACTTTTCCATACGATTGCTGAATGTTATAAAGTGTTGTCTTGATAATACGGTGGTCGGCGCTAAATATGCGACTTGCTTGTTGCTCAAAACTGCTTTAAAAGCCGCTCTTAGTGCAACTTCTGTCTTACCGAACCCAACATCACCGCAAAGTAAGCGATCCATTGGCCTATGACTTTCCATGTCTTTTTTGACGTCTTCAATTGCTTTAATTTGATCTGGTGTTTCATCAAATTCAAAATCATTTTCAAATTCATCTTGCATGGAGTTATCTTCAATGAAAGCATATCCTTCGCTGTGTTCTCTTTCGGCATATAATGTGATTAATTTTTCCGCGATATCTTTTACTTTAGCTCTGACTCTTTGCTTGGTTTTCGCCCATTCAGTTCCGCCAAGTTTATTTAGTCTAGGTGAAAAACCTTCACTTCCTGCGTATTTTTGAATTTGTGAAACTGCATCAACGGGAATATATAATTTATCGCCATCACGATATTCAATGTGAATATAGTCGTTTTTCGTTGAGCCAAGTTCCATTGTTTTGATTTCTAGAAATTGACCAATACCATAATCATTGTGAACAATATAATCTCCAGGTTTTAAATCGTTGACAGAAAAGACCCGTTTTGTATTTTGATAGACCGAGACATATCGGCCTTTATGATGAATTTGAGCTTTTTTAACGATAGAGTTTTCTGTCATCACTTTGGTATGACCAGATTCTAAATCTAAATCGATAAAGTGTTCACCATACATCAGGTTAATATGATTTTCCATCAAATCATCATTTTCAGACAATATAGAAAATGGTATTTTTTCTTGTTCCAATAAATCTCGCATGTTATCTCGCATTTTTAGAGAACTAAATGCAAGCAATTGTGTATATTTATTCTGATATTTTTTCAGATCACTCAATAAAGTGTTAAAATCACCATCATACCTCAACGGCTCTTTTCCATAAATCTTGAGTTTTATATCAAATTCTTCGCGATACATATGATCTAGGTAATCCATACACACACTGTTATTAGGCATAATACTCTGAATAGAATACATTAACTCAAATCCCATTTTTGTATAATCATCTGTCGACATATACCAATCGGCAATTTCGGAAGTAATGATATCATACTGATCTAATACTCGATGATAATCGTAGAAAAATAAAAGTTTATCATCGACAAAATCCAGTATCGTGGATCTTTCAGGATACATTAAAGGAATATATCTCGTTAACCGGTCTAATTCATCGTGAGCATTTAAAGACTCACGGTCCTTATTTACTTTTTCTAGCGCTAATTGAGAAAACTGAATGTCTTTGACTTTCTTGTTAAATAAAAGATTAATTTGATCTAGTTCTTTATCTCCGTAGAAAAATTCATACATAGGCATGATATGTAATTCATTGACTTGCTCAGTTGAGCGTTGAGATTCAATATCAAATATCTTGATTTTTTCGATTGTATCCCCAAAAAAATCGAGCCTATACGGTTTTGAATGATTCAGTGGGAAAATATCAAGGATTCCACCTCTAACGCTAAAATCGCCTGGTTTTTCAACGGTATACTCACGTTTATAACCATATGAAACAAATGTTTTAGACAATTCTTTCATATCAAAATCAGAATCAATTTTTAAATTCACAATCGCATTCATCCAAGTTTCTTTTGGAAGTTGAGGTTTGATAATTCCCGTCGTATGCGTAATCACAATTTTACGTTTGTTTGATAATAAATCCCTTATTGTATTGATTCTTTCCATCTTGAATTCATTTGAACTGACTAGCATTTCACTTGTAATGAACTCATCTTGAGGAAAGAATGCGATAAATTCATCTGATATCGCCAAGTTTAATCGATCATATAGCAATTGTGCTTTGTACAGATTCGGTGTAGCAACAAAAATCGTTTTATTGGTTGAATAAAACGCATCTACAATCAGAAGCACCATCGCTTCATCAGTTAATTCATTAATGAGTAAAGATTTATTCTGGCGTATTCCTTCAATGTATCGCTTGAAAACCGCATCTTGATTGATGTGATTAATGATTTGTTTCAAAGCATCCACCTCACGTCGTTTTGGCGAGTTTATACAACTCGCCTAGGTATCACTATTTAATTTCAATCGCTAGTATATCATATTTTTCACGATATTACCATCGTGATAAACCGATTTGACAAAGAAAAGACGCTTATAAATAGCGTCGTTTCATTATTTTTTATTTTGAATTTTATAGGCAACAGGCATAACAATTCCTATAGGAAGGAATTTAACAAGGAATCTCATGACTTTCATCATGAACCCTGGGACGATGACGCTTTTTCGTTTCAATAGTCCTTTTATAGCAATTTTAGCACATCTTTCTGCACTCATTCCTTGCATTTTTTGGGTTGTTTGAGCTACTTTACCAAATTCCGTGATGACAGGACCAGGATTTAATGATATAACTCTTAATTTGGATTTAGAAATTTTTAACTCTTGATTAATAGCACGGCTAAAATTCAAGACGTAAGATTTCGTTGCTGCATAGGTTGCCATGAGGGGTGTGGGCAACATGCCGGCAATGCTTGAGACGTTCAAAATAACGCCATCAGTCATAGAATTAACGAATAGTTTTGTTAATACTTGTACCGCCACGATATTTGTATCAATCATTGAAAGTTCTGTATCTAAATCAATTTCCTTAAACAACCCAACTCTACCGAAACCAGCATTATTAATGACATTATAAGGCTGATATTTTAATACTTCTTCGTGTAATTGTTTACAATTCTCGACTTTTGAAATATCCTTGACGTTAATGACAACATCAACTTTATATTGTTGAGTGATTTGATCTTTTAATGCTTTCAATTCGGTTTCTCTTCTTGCGACCAGGATTAAATCACTACCTCTTTTTGCTAATTCTAAAGCCATAGCTCTACCTATTCCGCTTGATGCTCCTGTAATCAATGAATACATTGTTATGTCTCCCAACTATGCTAATTTTTAATAAACAAATGAAATGATCCGGCTTTTATTATAACTTGTGATTGAATATCCTTTGATTGATAATCCTGTGGGATGTCAATCTTCTCATCACAATTTGACGAATTAATACAGATTAAAACACCTTGGTTCAGATAAAGTCGTTCATAAATAAATACTTTGGGATGTTCAATCATAGAAAATGAACCCTGTTTTAATGCTTCTGTATGATGTCTTAATTGAATTAATTCTTGATAAAAATGCAGAAGGTCATGGTTCCATGTCTCTTGACTCCAATTAAAGCAACGGCGGTTATCAGGATCGCTCAACCCTTCCATACCAATTTCATCGCCATAATAAATACAAGGCATGCCAATATAAGTCATTTGAAATAAAACCGCTCTTTTAACAGCGTCAATATCACCATTTGCCACACTTAACATTCTAGCGACATCATGGGATCCTAGTTGATTAAGTAAAGCTCTTTG
>CAYIYY010000019.1:5112-6307 GCA_964367605.1 uncultured Candidatus Izemoplasmatales bacterium
TGATAGGTTTTATCTTTTTGAACTATAACTGGAAATTTTTCGATTAAAAACCAATCTTTATAGACGCTATTTTCTTGATTTAGAAGCACATCTTTAAAAGCAAAGAAATCACTACTGGAATGATTAAAAACAGCGTCCAAAACGATTTTTATCCCATTTTGATGGAGTAATTGAACTAATTCTTTAAAATCCTCTTTTGTTCCCAAGCGCGGATCAATCGTCATATAATCAATCGTATCATAACGATGAGAAGAATTAGACAAACTGATGGGCGTTAAATATATTGCATTAATGCCTAATTGAACTAAATAAGGTATTTGATTAATAATGCCTTGAAAATCGCCACCAAAGATGTTCCAAAAAGTCGGTTTATTTCCCCACGGTTCAAAATTATTTGGTGTTGTACTCACTTTGGAGAAACGATCTGGATAAATTTGATAAAATATCGCATCCTGAACCCAATTGGGAGCTTGATAAATATCAGTTTTTTGAATTCTTGGAATTTCATACGCACCCATGCGAACAAACTCAACTGTTGAGAAACCATATTCGCCATAATAACCGGTATTGATACCATCACTTAATTCAAAATAATAGATACAACCTTCGTTAAATGGTTTGAATGAGACTGTATAGTAGTCAAAATAGGTGTCCGACAACCATTTTTTCATCTCATGTTTAATTCGCTTTTGATAGTCGGTAAACCGGTTATACTCAATCACAAAAATAGAGGATAAGTCATTTTTTGCGGACCGAAAACGAAGTGTAATTAAATCTGAATCGATATAACTCCACTCCGAATTTGCATGATGAAATAAACCTAACTGATTCATTCATTTACCTCGATTGATTCAACTATATTGATCTTTTTTTGATGCTTGATGAACAGATAAACCCCGATTCCAATCATCAATAAACTTAAATATTGTGAAGGTGTTGGATAAGTGTTATAGGCTGTTTGAATAAACCCAAATAAAGAACCACGGTCATCACCACGAATAAATTCAATTAAGAAACGGAATGTTCCATATGCCATTAAATATATGCTAAATTCTCTGTTTTTAAATGATTTAACAAAGTTTAAAGCAGCGAATAATCCAAACAAGAATAGTGCTTCATAAAGATTGGTTGGCAGGACTGAACCAACAGATTCGCCTGCATGAAAATCAACACCTAAGAATGATTCTGAAGGAAT
>CAYIYY010000019.1:6407-12813 GCA_964367605.1 uncultured Candidatus Izemoplasmatales bacterium
AGAAACACAAGAATTCGGTTTGAATACCGTCTTTCATAGCCGTCTTGATTGTCAAAACGTCTTGCGACATAAATCATTAAAAACAGAACTCCAACGGTAATCAATAAATCATACATTGGAATATTAAAACCAAATAATTCTGGCCAAAGATAGGGGTACATGTC
This sequence comes from uncultured Candidatus Izemoplasmatales bacterium, assembly GCA_964367605.1. GTDB lineage: Bacteria > Bacillota_I > Bacilli_A > Izemoplasmatales > Hujiaoplasmataceae > UBA5603. Next base: position 6,572 of record CAYIYY010000019.1, read on the forward strand.
ATCACTCCTTTTAATCTATATTATACCATATCGAGCGGGTATTTAAAAACGTGTTCATTGAAAATTAACCGTTAAAAAAGGTTAATTTTTCCTTTGATTCGATTAAAAAAGGCATGAGTTTTTTTCTCATGCCAGTTTTGTTTTTTTAACCTTTTGTTGCGCCGGCAGTAATACCTTCGATTAAGTAACGTTGGAACAACATGTAAAGAATTGTAATTGGGACTGCTACAATGAGTGCACCAGCCGCAAACATCGTATAAGACGTTGTTTGTGGATTAGAAATCATAGAGAATAACCCAACAGCTAAGGTCCATTGTCTTGATACAATATCCGTTCCTACTGAACCTGCTAGTTGAACGTCTAACAAGTATTTTGGAAGCATATAATCCATCCAAGGAGCCATGAATTGACCAACAGCTACGAAGGAAAGAATTGGAACTGATAACGGTAAAATGATCTTAAAGAATATTTGAGATTTACTTGCACCGTCTAACATTGCAGATTCATCTAAATCTTTTGGTATTTGCGATAGATATCCTTTAATTAACCAAATATTACCAGGAACAGATCCGCCAACATAAAGTATCGTTAAAGCGGTTGGTTTTCCTAAAAGTCCAAATACTTGGAACAAGGTAAACATGGCAACAAGACCCATAAATGATGGGAATACTTGTAATACTAGAATACCCATTAAACCTGCTTTTTTACCTTTAAATTTGAAACGAGCAAAGACATAACCGGCACCCGTAATAAAGATTACGCCGAGCACCATGCTTAATATTGCGATAATAAAGGTGTTTTTATACCAAATTAAAAACTTTGTTTCAGCGAACAACTTGGTATAATTTTGGAAATACATGACAGAAGGCCAAAGTGTGTTCGGTAATTCACTGGTATTTGTGAATGATGATCCCACTAAATATAATATCGGAAACAACACGACACCAGCGGCTAAAACCAATTGACCGAAAGTCAATATCTTCATTAATATTTCTTTAATACCAATAATGCTTCTAAAAGCACCTTTATGAAGTTCTTTTTTGCTTTTTACTGTAAAAGCACTATAGATCCCATAAACCGGAATTAATCCAACTAAACTACCCCAAGTTTTACTATAGCCTTTCTTTTCAAATACTTGTCCTGCGATAGAGCTGTGGGTAAACCATAAGACAAGTGCTAGGAAAACGCCAATAATTGTATATAACATCATTAGTCCTCCTTAAACGCTTTTGTCTGAGAGTAGTTCCATGCAGCAACTGATCCCACAATCAGGAAGATAAATATGGAGAATACTGAGGCCATGTTATAAACTTTCTTTTCAACAGTAAGGGTATACATCCAAGAGATCAAAATGTCTGTACTACCCGCAAAGGCAGTGTCGATATCACCGGCACCCGTACCTCCTTGAGTAATGAAGTAGATAACACCAAAGTTATTAAAGTTACCAGAAAACGCCATAACGAGCAGTGGTGCCGTTGAATACATAATCAATGGGAACGTAATAAACCTGAATTTTTGTGATTTCGTCGCACCATCAATATCAGCAGCTTCATATAAAGTTCGGTCAATCGATGTCATAATCGACGTCATTAACGCCATGAAGTAAGGCGCGCCTAACCAAATATTAACAACGATTAACACAATTCTGACAAACCAAATATTATTAGCGTTGGTAAACCATTGAATGTCGTCGTAGCCGAGGTAGAAGATTCGTTGGAAGAAATTCATTGTTTCAGGATTATATCCAATCCCTAAAATACCCCAATCCTTAAAGACTTCATAGAATGTTTTTCCAAATCCAATGTTCTTTAGTATCGAGTTTATAATACCTTTTTCACTGAATATAATTGAGAAAGCCATTTGTGAAATTAACGCCGGAACGGCCCACGGTAAAATCAATAACGTTCTCCAGAACTTTTTAAATGGAACGCGGTCTGAACTGATGACAAGCGCTTGAAACATACCGCCGAAGAAGACGGTAGCGGTTGAGAAAACAGCCCATATAGCGGTCCAAACAAAGACTTTCCAGAATGTTTCGGCAAATGGAATACCTTCACCGAATGTAAAGATTCTCGTAAAGTTATAGAACCCTACCCATGAGAACAATCCGGTATCCGAGTCAAATCCACTATAACTTGAAAATGCGATGAGGAAGCCAAACAATATCGGCATGATTGAAATAAAGGTAATGACAAACAAAGCTGGTAAAATCATGATATATTCAAATCCATGACTATAGACTTCGATAAACCATTCTTTATCACTTACATGCGTTTTCGTAATGCTATATTTAATACTCGTCGCATAAGCATCTCGAACAGACCAAATCCATGCAAAGATGAAATAAGCCATCAATAAGGTCGAAATTAACCCTAGAATCAATAAATAAGATGATACATGCCCCTGCAATGGCGATGCATCTATTATACCTGAAACCCCTGAATATTGTATTCCATCTTCAATAAAGGTCACAGATTTTAGCGGATCATGCAAACTAGAATAGTCATAAGAGACATCTTCTCTAGTTCCCAATGTCAATATCGCCCAAACACCTTTAAGAAAGAAACCTGCACGGTCGTAGAAGAAATTATAAAACTCTGTTTCGAATTCTGCTCTTATTTCAGGGTGCATTGAAAAATAGACTTCAACTAAAAAGCGGTTGTAATTCGTTGAATTATAACTACTCGTTGAAACATTAAAACGTTTCGTGATGTAATTACGCAAATATTCAGAAAACGGAGTTTTATTATACCCATGAACCATTTCATAGGCTAATTCAGGTAAGTATTTTACATATATAGTACCTTCGTTATCATAAAAAACTGATCCTTTTATATCCAATGATTTGAAAGAAGCAATTGTTGATAACGAGTCTGCTGTAACGTAATAATCTGAACTATCTGCAACGTTTGTATAACGATATTCTACTGTTTCTAATACGGATAATTGTTGCGTTGAACGTACATAAATCTTATCGGTAGATTGTTCTAAAAACAATTGACCAGTTCTTGTTGAAGTCGTGTATCCAGTAACGTCATCAATGACATCATTAGGATCATTAACATTGATGTAAGTTATTTCACGAGTTTCGCCTTCGCCGGTAATAATCCGGTAATACTCAATATCATTTTTTTCAAAAATGGATACTCCCGTAATAATCGGTAAAAAACCCTTTGCTTCAATGGCGGCGTCATCATCACCAATGATTAAATCCGAATCGTTGATTTCTCCGGTATTAGATGTTGAAGCATCCGATCCGCTGATGATTAAATCATCAATTAACACGAAATATCTTGGCGTAGAAGATTTCAAAATATCCTCTGCAGTGTAATCAATCAATTCTCGCATCGTAAAACCATTACTTTTGACTGATTCGTAATAAGTTTCAAATTCAGGAAGTTCAACTTCACCTAATGATTTTTGAAATTGATACATCTGATAAAAACTCTTAGAAAAGTCATCAGTGAATAGCTCTCCTGTCTCTTCGGTCAAATTATCATAAGGATCAAACTCAGAGAAATACTTACCTGATGTTAATTCAATTGAGATAAAAGTAGCGAAAAAGACAAAGAAGAATAGCGCTTTGAGAAATTGTTTATTAAATATTTGCCCAAGCCCCGGCAAGAAGCCTGAAGCTATAGCTTTCAATACATGTTTAGTTCTGTTTCCCATGTTATTCTCCTATCTAAAGCATCTTGAATATTATGAAAGAAGGCCCTCTTGCGAAGGCCAGCTAACATAATGCACTAATGAATTAATTAGAACCTAAAGCCTTAGAAGCAAGATATGAAGCTTCAGCTTTCTTTTGTTCTGTAAGGATATCTGCACCTGTATCCCAAACGTTAACAACCATTGTTTGCGCAGCAGCCCAGTAATAAGTTACTTCGGCGATTGTTGGCATTGGAATGGATGTAGCTAATTGAGAAAGCATAACTTGCATGTATTGGTCAGTTGCAATTCCTTCGATTTCTGATAAATCTTTTAAAGCTGGACAGTCATTCGAAGTTTGATAAAGAATATTTTGAGCTTCTGGCGTCGCTAAGAATTCAACAAATTTAATAGCAGCTTCTTTATTAGAAGAATATTTATAAACTGCAACCATTTGTGAACCAGCAAATGTTGAAGCTGGGTTTGTAGCGCCTTCGATACCTTCAAAGTTTGGAAGCGCAACAGCACCTAGTTTTCCTTCGCCATCTGGATCAATTTTATCTTCAAATGTTGTAATTGCCCAAGGACCTGTGATAATCATAGCAGCATTACCTTGTTCAAATGGAGTTGTTCCATAAGAGTTGTAAGCAGCATTACCAGTAACAACTGGTTTTAAGTCTGTGCTTAACCAAGTTAAAGCGGCTAATAATTCAGTTGATTCAAAACCAACAGCCGTTGGATCAACACCGTTTTCACCGTGTGGTCTCCATCCGAATGCTGAATAAACAGTTTGCAAGTAATAGTTGTCAGCCCAATGTGAATTGGTCGTTAACAATTGTTTACCTGGGTTAGCAGTTTTGAAAGTTTCTGAATAAGTAATGATATCTTCCCAAGAAGTTAAAGCAGCTACTTCTGCATCAGAAATCAAATCTTTATTATACATTAAGAAGATTGATTCGATAGAAAGTGGAACTGCATAAAGTTTTGGTTGATCAGAATCTCTTGTACCTGCGGTTGCAATATCCATAGCAACATCAAGCATTGAAGCGTCTAATGTTTCGAATAATTCATTTGGTAATTGGTATACCAAATCTTCTAACATAGCGAGCGACAAATGGTCATGAGGGAACATGAATACGTCAGCGCCGTTACCAGAAACACCATAAGTTTTCAAACGGTCACGAGAATCAAGAGCTCCCATGTGTTGGAATTGAACTTCGATGTCTGGGTATACCGCGTTAAATGCTGGAATCAAGTCGGCCATGAATAAACCGTCAGTATCATCCATCCATACACGGATAGTGGTGGTTTTTTGTTGACTTTCACTAAAGTCGATGATGAGATCTTCTAAAGTAGGTGTACAAGCAACCAAAGTGAAAAGTGCGAAAATTGATACGAATAAAACAGCAAGCTTTTTCATCTTATTTTCCTCCTACCTACTATAACCATTCTTTACGTCTTGCTAAGAAGAATCCTACAGAAAGTAAGCCGATTCCGCCAATCGTGAAGATTGAAGCGTTTCTAGCAGCACATCCTGTTTCAGGAGCTTCTACAACAATTGTAAAGGTTGCGTTAGATTCGTTACCCCATTCGTCAAAAGCAGTTAGAATAACAGGGTATTCACCAGGCACGTTAACATTAACTGTTCCGTTACCAGGTTTTACATAGATACGGTTAGTGACGTTGCCATCACGATCATCCATAGCTCTTAAGTTTGGCCACAATGCATCATCCCAGCCGTCGCCAGCAGTGATAGTTACGGTGTCGTCATCGATGAAAGTAATAACTGGAGCGACTTTATCCATATCAATGCCAAGTTCAGCTTGTTGAGCATCTAATCCTTCTTTACCATTATCAAATGTTAATTCATAAGTAGCGGTATTATCAAGATCAGCTTTTAATACTAGAACTAATTCTGTTAAAATGTCTTTTTCAACATCATAGTCAATTGATTCAAATGGGTCAGCAACTACTGTTCCATTTTTCGTTAAAACGAAATAAGGTGCTAAATCAATTGGAACTCTTGGATAAGTTAATTCTTCGTATTCAACATAGTCATAAATCGCAACTTTTTCTGTTGGAACCATTAATTCCATTACGAAATCGTCATGATTTGTCGTATATCCATAAGATCCAGCCGTTTCGCCAGAAATACCAGCATAAATAACTTCAACATCACCAGCAACCATTGTTCCAAATCCTTCAATATTAGCATCACCAGAATATTTAGTGTCGCCAGCATGAACGATGATTCCGCCAGAAGCAGGAGGTGTAGCAGTTACAAGAATACCTTTACCAGGTACGCCGTCAGGAGTTTTGAAAGCATCAACCATTTGAAGTGGAGTAACCCAATCAGCTGCATTTACGTCCCAACCCCAGTTATGAATACCAAGATTAGTATCATAGGTGTTCGTTTGATTTAAATAAAGAACGATAACGTTAGCTTTTGTTTGATCAGCAACGAAATATGTTTGATGTCCACCTTGGAAGTAATATACATGGATTTCGTCAACTGTTCCAGCTTTAATTGCTGTAACGTCAAATAGTATATGTTGTCCATCTGGTGTTTCTCTAGAAGCCCAACGATCATCTGT
>CAYIYY010000020.1:0-12742 GCA_964367605.1 uncultured Candidatus Izemoplasmatales bacterium
ATTCGTATTCTTTGAAGAAATACTAAAGGAGGGCTGGCGCAATGTTATCGGTTAAGAAGATCATTATTTTAATTGTTGCACTCGTTGCGACAATGACTCCCATTATTATTCATGCTGCCTATGTGACCACCGGTCGTGATACGGATGTTAACCCTGATACTTTAGAAGAAATTGTCGATTTTGATGACAGCGGATACGCTCTTTTATTGAAAAATGATACTTACGAATTTTATTGGCAAGAAGAACGAGACGTATTGGCCATCCATGATACACGTAATGGCTATACATGGAAAACCGGTCTTGATGTTGATCCTAATGTCACGAAAACCACTCAAGCAACTGCTTGCAAAGGCGCTTTACGCGATTACAAAGACGGTGACATCACATTTGGCGAGTTTCAAGATAAATGTGATGCAAGCATAAATTCATTAACAGGAACCAACACAGGGCCTTTACAAGCAAACTCGCTTCTATATTTCAGTTACTACTCAAAAGGTGCGAGTGATTCAATCTATTCACAAAATAATGTTTATTCGAGTTATTTAAAAAGTTCATTGTACAAGGTTACCTCAAAATTAGCGAAAGTTAATAACGATTCTACGCATTGGCGCTTCACTGTCAGCGCGACGAATCTAGGCGTCAGCAAAGACCTTGACCTTCAAATTTTAGCAGACATCTATTTATCTGAAGAAGGCTTTAAACTAGAAATCCTCGATGAAAACATCACGGGTACCGCATTGCCTTATCTTTCTAATATTGGTATTGCCAATTATATGGGCGCTGTTGGTGGTGTCAATGCTGTCTATACCGCAGTTGACGCTATTGGTGAAGAAGACGCCGATTACACAGTCGAAGATATTCAAGAACCAATGATAGGTGGTTATGCCTTTGTTCCTGATGGAACAGGAGCACTGATCCGTTTCCGTGATAACTCAGTATCGTTTAGAGCTTATAAAGCAACGGTTTATGGGGATGACCCCTCTCAAAATTATCAAAACTATTTAACAACAGGTGGGGCTTATGTTCCATTTAAGACTGCCTCAATTCCCGTATACGGAATCGCTCATGGGAATAACCAAGCTGCTTTTGTTGCTTATGCGACGAGTGGTTCAGAGTATATGTCGATCATTTCGATTCCTGAAGAAAATATTTATAAATATAATTCGACGCATGCAAGCTTTAGTTACAATTATAATTATAATAAACTTTATACACTTGATGGCGATAATCCCGTGCCATCTATTTGGGAAGAACCCAATAAATTTGACATCGTGATGAATTATAATTTCCTTTCAGGAGATGGATCAACCGATGACTATCCTGCCAATTATGTTGGTATGGCGCTGAAGTATAAAGATTATTTAATCGAACAAGAAGAACTTAAAATGAAAAATTCAGTGATGGAGAATATCGGCATTCGCTTAGATTTCCTCATGGCTGACTCAGAAAACTCAATCGTTGGTTATAATACGATGGTCGCTACGACCGCAAAAGATGTTGTCAACATTTTAAAGGATGTTGCTTCCAAAGGTATCGAAAACATCTCTTCAGGAATGTTAGGCTGGCAAAAAGATGGATTAACCTTGGGTAATCCTTCTAGAACAGAATTTGCGCGAGCGATTGGATCAAAAACAGCTTACCGCAAAGCAATTGAAGAAATGAAAACACTGGGCATTGATCTTTCTTTCTATCAAGACTATTACTTGATCAATGAGGAACAAATCAGTCTTTATAGAAATGCTTCTAAACATCCGGCTGGATGGTATGGAAGAGTGTTGACGTATAATGAAATGATTTATGAATTTTATTATGCAAGACCGATTAAAAGTGTTGAATGGCTTCATAAGCAATCCAGTACTTTCTTAAAATTAGGGGTTGATTCATTAACCGTTTCTGGCATGACATCCAACCTGATTACCGATTACACGCTTGATGGTACGTCAAGAACAGAAGCAATCGAGTTATACCGCGAAGCTTTCGCATCTTATGATGACGATGTTCAAATGAATTTGACGAAACCCAACAGTTATTTATTCAAATATACCGACCGGTATTTGCAAATGGATGTTTATACGACTCAATTCTTAATCGAAACGGATACCGTTCCATTCTTGCAAATATTATTACAAAACACGATGGAAATGTATGCAATCTATGCAAACTTTTCATTCTATACGACACATGATGTGTTAAGAATGGTGGATTACAATTTATATCCTTCCTTCATTTTGACGCAGCAACCTTCGTATGTTTTAACGGATACTAACTCGTCAATCTACTATTCAACTGAATATGCGCTTTATGAAGAATTGATTGAAGAAATCTACTTTTCAGTCAATGGCGCACTCAAAGAAGTCATTGGTGCGACTTGGATTAACCGTGAGGTTTTAGCAGCCGGATTGATTCGAAACACGTACTCCAATGGTGTTGAAATTATCATCAACTATGGTGACACAACTGAAACAGTGGGTACAACCCAAGTTCCAGCATCCTCTTATGTTGTCTTAGGAGGTGAGTAAGATGGCTAAAAATAAAACACTCAAAGCATTAACTGCAAACTCAAACATTGAGAATCAAAATAAAATAGCTTACTTATTCATTCTGCCTTGGTTAATTGGTTTTTCTGTTTTCGTCGTTTATCCATTTTTCCAAACGATCTATAATACGGCGTTCCAAATCACAAGAGAAGCAAATACCTTGGTCTACACTTACAATTTAAATGTAACGGCTGGTAATTATGGTACGGCATTTAGAAACCTCTATTTTATCCCGGAATTGATTGATTTTATCATTATGGAAGCAACTTATGTTCCAACAATTATCATCGTTGGGTTTATCTTAGCAATCTTACTCAATACAGGCGTGAAAGGCCAATCTGTTTTTAGAGTCATCTATTTCTTGCCCGTTATCATTATGAGCGGACCTGTGACTGGTATATTAAGATGGAATGGTGCTGGCAGTTTGTTAGACTATGAAAGTAACATTGTTTTCAAGATGATTCTTTCTTATAGCCCTGGACTCGCTGAAGCACTCTCTGGTTTATTCTCAAACTTTACGATGGTTCTCTGGTTTACGGGGATTCCCGTTATTCTCTTCTTGAATGCTTTACAAAAAATCAATGTGAACTTATATGAAGCTGCCAAAATTGATGGTGCGAATGCGTGGCAAATACTCTGGAAAATTAAAGTTCCCATCGTTAAACCAACCGCTTTCGTGACCGCTATTTTCACGATTGTGCAGTTAGGAACGTTTGCTTTAAACCCTGTTTACTACACCATTCAAAACTCCATTTATACCTCAGCAGCCGGTATTGGACTTGCATCAACATTTGCATTTATCTATACGTTAGTCGTTTTTGCCCTTGTAGGTGTGGCTTATTTATTGCTTGGAAGACCAGAAAAAATCAAATATGTCACCTTATCATCGATTCAACGTTTGAACATGGAGAATATTGCGAAAAGACGCCTTAAACAGAAGAACAGGGAGGTGGCTGTTAAATGAAAACTTTACTCGCTAAATTTGGATTTATAAAGTCAAAAGCCTCGACACTCTCTGCGAATACAAAGGAATATATTAGAACCCATAAGACCAAAATGAGTCATATCATTTCTCAAATTGTCATCTATGTTTTCTTAATTACGATTGCTTATGTCTTCTTATTTCCAATTCTCAAAATGATTTCACTATCATTTATGACGTCTTCTGATTTGGTTAATCCTGAAGTAGTTTGGTTCCCGAAAGTATTCTCTTTCTCAAACTTTTCAGTCGCTTGGCGCGTTTTGAATGGATCAGTTTCTTTGGTTAATTCAATCCAATATTCATTCTTGCTCGCATTCTTCCAAACCATCATATCGGCATTAACTGGATTTGCTTTTGCAAGATATGAATTCAGAGGAAAAAAATTCCTTTACACCGTCTTATTATTATCTTTCATTATTCCAGTACCGATTTTATTGATTACACAATACAATATGTTTAACTCACTTTACCAACAACTCGAATGGACTGGTGTTGGAAAAGGACTCAATACGTATCAATCACAATTGATCATGGCATTCTTTGGTCAAGGGGTCAACAGTGCGATTTTAATCATGATTTTCGTCAACTTCTTTAAACTCATTCCCAATGATTTATATGAAGCTGGCAAAATCGATGGAGCGAACCCTGCTCAATTATTTTGGCACATTACGATCAAATTATCACTGTCGACCATCGTTGTTGTCTTCTTGTTTTCATTTGTTTGGAACTGGAATGAAACTTATGTCACCAATATGCTTGTTGGTGATGGGATTGAACTCTTTACCAACCAATTAGGGAAATTCGATTCCTTGTTTGGAACGAGAGCCTCTGATCCTGCTAGACCGGGCGATAGTTCTGGAATTCAACTGGTTGAATCCTATAAAATGGCTGCGACCGTGATTTCAATCATTCCATTATTACTCATTTATTTCGTGGGTCAAAAATCATTCGTTCAAGGCATCGAAAAAACCGGTATTACCGGCGAATAAAATCAAAAATAAAAAACAATGTATATTTATCACAAATCTATGCTATAATTTTTTACTGAACAAAGATTCAATAAGGACGTGGATGGATTGGATATTAAACGGACAGAACTTAAATTTTTAATTACATACGAGGAATACCGTCATTTAAGCAATCAATTATCGCTCCTTATGAACCTTGATTCACACGCCGATTCCACCACCCGCGATTATGTCATTTCTAGTGTTTATTTTGATGACTTATATCAATCGCGGGTCGGTGAAAAAGCGGATGGCATCGAATACCATCAAAAATTTCGTTTGCGTTCTTATGGCCCTGGTGATGTTAGACTTGAATATAAAACCAAGGTTGGTAACTTGACCGGAAAAGAGTCCATTTGGGTCACAGAAGAACTATCAACCGCTTTAATTGAACGTAATTTCGATGTCTTATACAATCACATCGACGTTCCTTTGATTGCGGATATTGTGACTAGGATGAAATTAGATGATTTACATCCTGAAGTGGTCATCGATTATTCAAGAGAAGCTTACATTTGTCCCGAAGGTGATGTTCGAATCACGTTTGATAAAGACATCGTTGCTTATCAATATGGCAATGATGCTTTATTTGCTCGAAAGGTTCATGAACCCGGTTATATGATCCTTGAAGTGAAGTATACCGAATTCATCCCTGAAGTCATTCGTAAAGTCGTTTTTTCTCACAAGTACCAAGTTTGTTCTTTTTCAAAATACTATATGGGTTGGATTATTTTATTCAATTAAAGAGATGAGGGATGATTTTGAGTCCAGTTGTGTTAGCGATTAGTGATTTTTTAGATCAAATTCAGTCCATGGAATTATCCGTGACTGAAGTCATATTAAATCTTTTAATTGCCTTTATTTTAAGTTTATGGGTGCTTTTTATCTATAAACTCAGTTATCAAACGACCGTCTATAATAAAAGCTTTGCGATGACTTTACCGGTTTCGGCGTTAGTAACGTCGATGGTTATTATGGCGGTTGCTTCCAATATCGTTTTATCGCTCGGCATGGTGGGTGCTTTATCCATTGTTCGTTTTAGAACAGCGATTAAAAATCCTCTCGATACGATTTTTATGTTTTGGACCATTGGTGTCGGTATCACAGTTGGCGCAAATTCGTGGTTACTCGCCGTTATTGGTTCTATCGTGATTGGTCTTTGTATTTTACTTGTACAATCGTTAGAACTATTCACAACGCCTTTTATTGTCATTGTTAGAATATCAGGTGAACATGATGAAGACCTCCTCCTTTCAAGGATGAAAGAGGTCTACTCCAAATATCAAATTCGTAATAAAACGATTTTGGAAACGAAAGCTGAATACACGTTTGAAGTACGCGGCCAAAAAGATATCACCAAACGTATCAATGCCTTAAAAGAACTTCAAGGCGTTGATCAAGTCATGTTATTAAGCTACCGAGGCGACTACGTCATCTAATTTTTTTGGAGGTGTAGCTCTATGAAAACTGTCTATCTATATATTAAAAACGCAGACTTTGAATCCATGGTCGCGTTTTTGTCTATTTATCCGGGGATTTCATTTCTTGAAAGAAAACAATCGCTCCTCAAAATAAAGATGGATGAAGACGAGATTAATTTACAAGAGTTAAGAGAACTTGCCATTCAAGAGTTATACCATGATTTTACGGCGTTTGTCGTTCCAAATTCGGTTGGTTTCCCAATTGAAGTTATATTACCGAGTCTAGAAAAAATGAGTTCAGGGGTTTATCAAATTGATCAACTGATTCCTGAAATCGTCTTCTTAAAACATCTCGATATGAAAGCCAGTTTAAAAACCTATTACACGGAACTGGTAGGGTTAGAGACCATCGATACCGTTTTAGGATTTATCAAAGAAAATCAAAATGCTTCAAAAGCCGCCAAACGGCTTTTCATGCACCGAAATACGCTCAATTATCGTCTTGATCATTTTATGATGAAGACAGAAATTGATATCAAGTCTTTTCAAGGCGCATTAGCCATTTATTTGTTATTTAGAGCTTAGTTTGTGCAACTTGCCCATTGGCAAAATGACACTTGACCTTTATACTATGTTATGAACTAAAATTTAATCAGGAGGTATCACATGGCAACATTATCTTTTAAACACTTAGATAAGATTTATGACAACGGTGTTCAAGCCGTATTCGACTTCGCTTTAGAAGTCAAAGACAAAGAATTTATCGTTTTCGTTGGACCGTCAGGTTGCGGTAAATCAACGACACTTCGCATGGTCGCTGGCCTTGAAGAAATCACTGCTGGGGAACTTTACATTGATGACGTGATGGTCAATGACGTCGCTCCAAAAGACAGAAACATTGCGATGGTTTTCCAATCTTACGCGTTATACCCACATATGTCAGTTTATGATAACATGGCATTCGGATTAAAACTTAGAAAAATGCCAAAAGACGAAATTGAACGTCGCGTTAAAAACGCCGCTGATATTTTAGGCTTAACTGGCTACTTAGACAGAAAACCAAAAGCATTATCCGGTGGTCAAAGACAACGTGTTGCTTTAGGCCGTGCTATCGTTCGGGATGCGAAAGTATTCTTAATGGACGAACCTCTCTCTAACCTTGACGCGAAACTCCGTGTTGCGATGAGAGCTGAATTAATCAAACTTCATGAGAGATTAGGAACGACAACTATTTACGTTACCCATGACCAAATTGAAGCCATGACCATGGCAACGAGAATCGTTGTTATGAAAGATGGTCGCGTCCAACAAATCGGCGCACCAAAAGAAATTTATGACAATCCGAACAATATGTTCGTTGCTGGATTTATTGGTACACCAGCCATGAACTTCTTATACGGCGAAGTTCATTCAGATGGCATTTTCTACTGTGAAAACTTAAAATTCAAAGTTCCAGAACCAAAATTTGCATTATTAAAAGAAAAAGATTACTTAAATCGTCAAATCGTTTTAGGTATTCGTCCTGAAGATATTCATGATGAATTAGTTGCTTTAGAAACATACAAAGATTCCAAAGCTGAATTAACCGTTGACGTTGCCGAATTACTCGGTGCTGAAACCAACATTCATATCTTCATTGGTAATACCAACATTATTGCGAAAGTTAACGCAAGAAGTGATGTCCATATCGGAGACAAAATCAATTTAGCTTTCAATATGAACAAATGTCATTTCTTTGATGTTGATAACGAACAAAGAATCGTTAAAGGCACACCCGTCAAAGTTGACGTTGCTCAATAAATTTCATTAGCCACCTTTCGCAAGGTGGCTTTTTCTTTTTCAAATCCATTTGTAGTTTTTTTTGTTATAGTGTAATCGGTGATAATATGATAGAATATATTTTGCGTGATGATTATGGAATGCTCGAGATCTGCGAAGATGGAAAGATAACCCATGTGGATTCATCGTTATTAGGTTTATTAAATTCATGGTCAAGTCAATCATTAAGGTCGGTAGAAACGACACTATCCGCAACCAAGAAGCTATTGAATTGTCGCAATAAATTACCGCTTTATATCCACTCAAACCTGTTATTCCTGCAATTAAGAACCATAAGATCAAAAACCCCATTCTTAATCAATTATTTCGCGATAGCGAAGCTATTACCGCATCGGTATCAAGACACCACGATTTTCTTTAAAAGCGGTATAGCCGTCAATTTTGACTCAAGTCACACCATTAAAAGACAAATGGAGCTCTCAAAGATTATCTTAGAGTCGCTTAAATCAAACATTTCAAATAAGAAAGTGTTTACATGATGGTTTTTACAATACATAAATGTGGTATTTTTTATCAATCAATAGTATAATTATCTTGGTTAAACCCACTATTTAGGAGGTTACATATGAATAAGAAATCATTAGAAGATGTCGTACTCACTGGTAAACGCGTTTTAGTCCGTGTTGACTTCAACGTACCGATGAAAGATGGTGTCATTACTGACGATAACCGTATCGTTCAAGCCTTGCCAACCATCCAGTATGTGATTGAAGAAAAAGGTAAAGCAATTTTATTTTCGCATCTAGGAAGAGTAGAATCCAAAGAAGACATGGCCAAGTCATCGCTTGCGCCTGTCGCAAAAAGACTCTCTGAACTGTTGGGTCAAAACGTTACTTTTATTCCGGTTACCCGCGGAGAAGTCTTAGAAAAAGCCATCGACGAAATGAAAGTCGGAGAAGTTTTAATGTTTGAAAACACCCGCTTTGAAGACGTTGAAGGTAAAAAAGAATCAAAAAACAATCCAGAACTTGGCATGTATTGGGCAAGTTTAGGCGATGTATTAGTCAATGATGCATTTGGAACGGCACACCGTGCCCATGCATCAAACGCTGGAATCGCTGCTCATTTACCAGCAGTCGCTGGATTCTTAATGGAAAAAGAACTTCGTTTTATCGGCGGTAGCGTTGATAATCCAGTTCGTCCTTTCGTTGCGATTTTAGGAGGAGCGAAAGTTTCTGATAAAATCGGTGTCATCGAAAACTTACTTCAAAAAGCTGATAAAATCTTAATTGGTGGCGGTATGGCTTATACCTTCATGAAAGCATTAGGATATAACATTGGGAAGTCCATTTGCGAATTAGACAAAGTTGAACTCGCAACCGATCTCTTGAAAAAAGCAAACGGTAAAATCATTTTACCAATCGACGTTGTCGTTACCAAAGAATTTAAGAATGATACGCCTTTCCGTACCACGGATTATAAAGGTATCAAAGATGATGAAGAAGGGTTAGATGTTGGACCCAAAACCATCGAACTTTTCAAAAAAGAATTAAAAGGTGCTAAAACCGTTGTTTGGAACGGACCATTAGGCGTGTTTGAATTTGAAAACTTCGCTAAAGGGACTAAAGCCATTTGTGAAATCTTAGCCAATATGAAAGACGCTAAAACAATTATCGGTGGTGGCGACTCCGCTGCGGCTGCGATTCAAATGGGATACGCTGAAAAGTTTACGCATATTTCAACGGGTGGCGGAGCCTCTTTAGAATACTTAGAAGGTAAATTATTGCCAGGGGTTGAATCCCTTGATGACGCAGAATGCTGCGGCGGTAACTGCGGTTGCGGCGAATAGAGTTTATTGATTGTAAGATGTTTTATGCGCTGGATAGAAATCCATCCGCAGATGTAATTTTTGAGAGGAGAATTTGAATGGAAAAAGTCATTACGATTAAAAGTACAGCCGGTCTACATGCACAAATAGCGGCGAAAATGGTTCAAACTGCGAGTAAATACGATGTTGATATTCGTTTAGTATACGCCAATGTTACCATCGATGCTAAATCAATTTTAGGATTGATGAGCCTTGCGGTTCCAGCAGGCGAAAACGTAAAACTCATCGCTATTGGCGATAAAGCCGAAAAAGCAATCGCTGAAATTGAAAAGATTTTAAGTTAAGGAGTTATCATGAGAAAACCTATAATTGCTGGGAACTGGAAGATGTTCAAAACTAGAGATGAAGCGTTATACTTTATTTTACAGGTATCGCCTTTGATGCCTTCGATTAAAGAAGTAGACACTGTCATCTTAGCTCAAGCCCCCTTATTTCGTTGCCTTGTCAAACGTCAAGGTGAAAACTTAAGAATTGGCGCACAAAATATTCATTTCGCTGATGAGGGAGCTTATACAGGAGAACTTTCCGGACCACTCCTCCAAAGTTACAACATTGATTATGTCGTTATTGGACATTCTGAAAGACGCAAATATTTTTACGAAACCGATGAATTAGTCAATCAAAAAGTGGTCGCTGCTTTAAGAAATCAACTCATTCCGATTGTTTGTGTGGGAGAGCTCTTAGAAGAACGCGAAAACAATACCACCCATGAAGTGTTACGCCGTCAAGTGACAAAAGCTTTCGCAGGCATCATTGAAAAAGACATGAAAAAAATTGTCATCGCTTATGAACCTGTATGGGCTATTGGCACAGGTAAAACAGCGACGGCTGATGTCGCTGATGAGGCTTGTGGCTTTATTCGTTCTGTCATTAAAGAATTATATTCGGCTTCTACATCAGAAATCGTTAGAATTCAATATGGAGGATCTGTCAATCCGAAGAATATCGATGAATTATTATCTAAAGAAAACATCGATGGTGCTTTAATTGGCGGAGCGTCCCTTGATCCTGAACAGTTTGTCTACATGGCGAACGCGGCTTTAAAGAAAAAATAAGAATTTGATCCGACTTTGTCGGTTCTTTTTTTTACGAAAAAAAAGACCCAAAAGGGTCTTTAGTATCGATCAAAAATCGCTGTTTTTAGATCCGTAAAAGGATATTTTCCGAGATTAAATGCCCATCTTGTCAATTCAGTGACAGAAATGACGCTATCATAGACTTCAATATCACGAATCGATACATTTCCTTGATTGATGGAAAGTTCAATGGTGATATCATTGCCTTCAAAGAAATCATCTTGAATCCTAATTTTATATTGATCAGTAATACTCTCATTGAAGGGGTATCGTTCTAAGAATCTTTTAGTGTCCACAATTCGAATCATCAAGCGACTAACACCTTGCGTTTGATTGATTTGTTCAACCAAACCTTGATTGAATTCTGGTTCGATTGGAAGCATTGAATCATCGATTAGACATAATTCTTCAATGCCATCTTTAAAGAGGGTATAATAGCCGATATCCATATTATTTTTTGATAAGATGACAATCACACCATCATCGGATAACACTTCACTCAATAAGGACTCCCAGTCACTGATTTTTCGGTCGATATAAATATTCTTATCTTTCATATAAGTTGAATAAAGATGAATTAGGGTATCGATATCTTCAATTGTAGCAATCCGTTTTTGAATTGAGTTTTGGGGATCCAAAGGAATGGTCACTTGGTTGGTCCTCATAATGGTTTCAAAACCAAAGGGTTGATAAAAAGATTCATCAAAAGGGGCTAAAGCACAGAGGGGGTATTTTCGGTTATACAGTTCTGTTAGTGATTGTTTTAATACCCGCTTCATATACCCTTGGTTTTGATGACTTTTGAGCGTCGCCGCCGCGACGACGAAGGGAAGTGGATAAGTTATATCGTCAATTTTTAATGACTTTTTAACGAAGTGGAGTGCAGAAACAATTCTTTTAGAATCCTTGATGAAAATAACATTTTCAGCACGATATTTTTGACTGAAAAAATAGTTTAAGTAACCTTCAGAATCGTTAAATGCTTCTTGATAAAGATTTTTTAACTCTTTGACTTCATCCATCGTCAAATGATTTCTCATCAGTGTAAATTTCTTCACAAAGCCAATCGGGTTATAAGACATTTTTGCTTTTCTAAGCTCCAAAATACCTAAATCTTCTTGTCGATTGATGAGTTCAACGTCATAAAAATGTTTGTTTGCGAAGAGGTAATTCATCGCTTGATAAATACCTGTGTAAGTTGTATCCGCCTTTTCAAACAAGACTAAACCCATTTTATCAGACTTCGTCCCAATGGAAAAAGCATGCGCCACGCCATCAATAACAATTAAGTCACAAAATAACCCAAGATCCTCTAAATGTTCTAAAGCGTCAAAAATGGCTTTATGTTCAAAGGCATGGCTTTTTTTACTTTCCCATCGATAAAGCAAATCCTTAATCAAATGCTCATCACTTTTTTCGTAGGATTTAAAAATATAATGGTCATTTTTCATGAATTGATTCAAGAGATTTCTTTTTTTGTTGTATTTTTTACCAGTTAATGTTCGTAGACTTTCGCTAGAATATAGATATTCTGCGTAATCTCTTTCTTCATCCATACGGTATTTTAAACCGCTCGACCGAATTAATTCTGCCATTTTTTCACTTAACCCTTTGATTAAAAACGGAACGTTGTGATCAACGGCACATTTCTCCATGATTTGGATGGCTTCAATGAAATCACTAGCCGTCTTTGCCATCGGCGCAAAAAAATAAGGAATTCCCCGATTTTTCCCTTTGATGACCATCGTTTTGTCATCGATGATCGCATACTCGATTTGATCGGTCACTTTCCATGTCATTAAGTTTTGAAAGTTAAGTTCGCTGCCTAAATAATCTTGACACAAGGGACAAGACGCTTTAAACGATTGATAGAGGGCTTGATCTGATATTTTCAAGGTTTTAAATCGCATAGAATCACCCTCTCTATTTTACCCTATTTATTCATTTAAGGGTGACAATATGATGAAAAAAATAAAAACCCATTCAAATGAATGGGCTCAGACTGTTGATAAAAGCACTTATTCTGATAAGTTAAGTTAAACTTAGATGAAA
>CAYIYY010000021.1:0-12106 GCA_964367605.1 uncultured Candidatus Izemoplasmatales bacterium
CCTGCATACATTGGGCCGGTGATAACTTCAATCCAACCTTCGCGTTGTTTTAAATACATATCTTTATCCCCCACTTTAAGTTTTCGATGTTTTTATTATACAAAAAGACATTAAAAAAAACCATAAGATATGGTTTCTTTTTTTTGTTATTTGTTTTCGACGTTATAACGTTTGTTAAACTTATCGATTCTACCATCGGTAGCAGCAAATTTTTGCTTACCAGTATAGAAAGGATGGCAATTCGAACAAGTATCAACTCTAAAGTCTTTTGAAGTTGAACCTGTTACAAACGTATTTCCGCAAGTTGTGCAGGTGACTGTAACTTGGTTATATTTTGGGTGAATGCCGCTTTTCATAATTATTTCTCTCCTTCTGCCATGATTTTGATGTCATAGTAAGTTCTTTAGCAAAAGTATTATATCAAAGATATTTTTAAAATGCAAGTATTAAATGATTACCGCATCGAATTGACAAAATTTAACTTGAAAAATCAAAAAATACCTAGATGAAATATAATAGTTTGCTATAATGGAATAGTAAATGATGAATGAAAGGCATGGAACCCTATGGATCAAAAAAGTCTAGACGCATTAAAATTACATCAAGATCATCTTGGTAAATTATCAATCGAAAGCGTTGTTCCTTTAAAATCTAAAAGTGAATTAGCCTTAGCTTATACGCCGGGTGTAGCGGCTCCATGTATTGAGATTCATACAGACCCTGAAAAAGTATATCAATATACGATGAAGGGCCGACTCGTTGCGGTTGTTACAGATGGAAGTGCCGTCTTAGGTCTAGGTAATATTGGAGCGAAGGCAGCTATTCCTGTCATGGAGGGAAAAGCCGCTTTATTAAAAACATTTGCGAACATTGATGGTTTTCCAATTTGTTTAGATACGCAAGATAGTGATGAAATAATTGATGCTGTTGTTAAAATCGCACCGGTATTCGGAGCGATTATGTTAGAAGATATCGCCGCACCGAAATGCGTTTATATTGAACGTAAATTACAGGAAAAACTCGATATCCCCGTATGTCATGATGACCAACATGGAACCGCGATGGTCGTGGGCGCTGCGATGATAAATGCGGCACGTTTTTTAAATAAACCACTCAATACACAACGCGTGGTAGTCAGCGGAACTGGCGCAGCGGGATCAGCAATTTGTCGGTTGTTAAAAGCCTTAGGGGTTAAAACAATTAACGCCTTTAACAAGCAAGGAATCATGACCAAGAAAAAATATGACGACTATGATTTTGTATTAAAAGAACTGCTTGATGAGGGTATCGTTGATTCTTATGATGATTATACCTTGGATAGTCTCGCTACCTTAATGAAAAATGCGGATGCTTTTATCGGTGTCTCAGTGCCTAATATTGTGAATGTTGATATGGTTCGTTCCATGAATTCAGATGCCATCATCTTTGCAATGGCGAATCCAACGCCTGAAATCATGCCTGATTTAGCTATTCATGGTAAAGCGGCGGTCGTGGGTACAGGTAGAAGTGATTTTCCTAATCAAATCAATAATGTTTTAGTCTTTCCTGGTCTTTATAAAGGCGCTTTAGAAGCGAGATTAAAAGCCATTACAATGGAAACTAAAATCAAAGTGTCAAAAGCACTGGCAGGTTTAATCGCAGATGAAGATTTAAGAAGCGACTATATTTTACCAGACATATTTGACAAGCGAGTTACCCCCACGATTGTACAAGCGGTGATTAACGGAAAATATTGAAATAGGGTCCTCTTCAGCGATTGAAGAGGACCTCTTTTTTTATTCTTTTATGATGTCAAAAACCGTATGAATTGAATCTAAAATGTAGTCTGGTTTGATATCACTTTGCTTAATATCTTCTAATGTCGTCTCACCCGATAAAACACAAATAGTTGTAATATTCGCATTAATGCCACTTAAGATATCGGTATATAAACGATCTCCGATAATAACTGCGTCTTCTTTAGTGTAACCTGTTGCTTCAATCGCATACTCAATCATTCTTGGGTGGGGTTTTCCAATAAAGATGGGACGTTTCTTGGTTGCGTTGTATATCATATCCGCAAATGAACCGCAATCGGGAACAAATCCAAATTCAACAGGACAGACATAATCTGGATTGGTTGCGATATAAGGCAAGTCTTGTTTCAATAACCAACAAACATCATAGAGTTTTTGACTTGTCAGTTCTGTATCATACCCGATTAAAACCACGTCAACGTGATCGTCCTTATCCTTTGCGATTTTGATGCCTTGAGAAGCGAGTTCTTCCTTGAGCGATTTTGTTCCCATGCAGTAAACGGTTTTTCCGTGATGAAACTCATTTAAGTATCTTGCGGTTGCCATCGAGGAAGTATAAAAATCTTCTACTGTTGAGTTTATCCCTAATGAAGCTAATTTAACAACATAATCCTTCACTGATTTTGAAGAATTATTAGTAACATAAATTCCACGTTTATTTTGTTGCTTCAAGGTATTCAAAAAAGACAACGCACCGCCTACAAGTTGGTGATCGACGTATAGCGTTCCATCCATATCAAGAAGGAATAATTTTTTAGTTTTTAATAACTTTAATTCTTGGTTCATCGCTGTCACTCCAGAGTACGAAATTGGGGGGTTCTATTCAATCAACTTATTATCTTTTAACTCATGATAAAGTCTTGATAAAGGCAGTCCCATGACGGTGTAATAATCACCGTTAATACTTCTAATAAACTTTGCGCCGATTCCTTGAACTGCGTAAGCTCCAGCTTTATCAAACGGTTCTTTTGATTCGATGTAATCATCGATTTCTTTTTCAGTCAATGGGTAGAAGGTTACCCGTGTTTTTTCATAAAAAGATTTAGAAAAGCCCTTCGTGATAATGGCACATCCTGTAATAACAAAATGGGTTTGACCCGATAATAAGAGAAGCATATCTTTCGCTTCTTCTTTGGTTTTAGGTTTGCCTAAAATATGGTCTTCGATATAAACCAATGTATCAAAACCTAAAACAACATCCTCTTTATGGGATCTAAAAATATCGACGGCTTTTTGATATGCTAAATCCATGACCAAATCAGATTCCGTTAGTGTCTTATCAATGACTTCATCAACTTGACTGACGATAATCTCGTAGTCGATATTCAATAAATTCATTAATTCTTTACGTCTTGGGGAATTACTGGCTAATATAATTTTTTTCATGATGATTACCTCACATTATTTTCAAACTAATTATAACATAGGAGCCATTAATTTGAGATTTCAATTCGAAGTAAATTCATCTTGTATTCCGTATGTTTCACAACTTACATACGCAAAAACCATGAATTCATCACAAGAAATTGATAAAATTTGATTTATCTGTATGAAACGAATGATAAGCAGCATATTTTAACAATATAAATTGTTATATCAGTGATAAATTGATAAAATAGGGGTGTTATAATTCATTTACGGAGGTGACGTATGACAATTTTACTGAATAAAAACTTAATTCAAAAAAATGATATCATCGTCGTCGCTGTCAGTGGCGGGATTGATTCAATGGTATTGCTAGATCAATTAAACCGTCTTAAAACTTCGATGAAACTAAAATTGATTGTCGCCCATGTCAATCACGCTAAACGGAGTGCTTCCGTTGAAGAATATGAGTTTGTTAAAAATACCGCGATTAAGTATCAAAACGATTTTGAAGGAACAACTTTAGAAAAACTTCCTAAAGCAAATTTCCATACAGTAGCGAGAAGTAAAAGGTATGAATTTTTTAAACAAGTTTGTGAAAAATATCACGCTAACAAACTCGCTTTAGCACACCATTTAGATGATCAAACTGAAACCGTCTTAATGCGAATCATCAGAGGAACGAGTTTTAAAGGTTATGGCGGAATTCATGAATCAACGACAATGGATAACATTGAAATTATCAGACCGTTGTTAAATGTTTCTAGAAACGACATTGAAAAATACTTAAAAGCGAATCATCTCGACTATCGCCATGATTCCTCCAATGATTTAGACGATTATACGAGAAACCGTTTTAGACATCATGTGATTCCTTCCATAGAAAAAGAAAATAAAGAGTATCGCTCCAAGTTTATGCAATTTACCAATTACATGCAAGAAGCCAATGCTTTAGTTGAACAAATGAGCACTTCTTTCATGACTGATAATGTACAAACAATCGATGGAGCCATCACATTTAATATTCCTTTGTTTAACACGCAAAACCGAATTGTCAAACGTGACATTCTCAAAAGATCTTATGATTTACTGACAAATAATTCTAGTGAAATCAGTTTTAAACAAATGAACCAACTACTATCGATTATCGAATCTGATAAACCCAATGCTTCTGTCATGTTATCAAATGATTGGGTCGCTATTCGTAGTTATGATACTTTTTCCTTGGAAAAACAATCGATAAACCTTAACCCATTAGAATCAATCGAAATGAATCAAGAAGGAATATACCATTTTAAAGGCGATATATTCACCCTGTCAAAGACAAAGCCGAACATAAATAGTGGTATTTGCCTTGAATTGTGGTATAATAATTTAGATTTCATCTTCCCAATTACGGTTAGAAACCGTCTAGATGGAGATAAGATTATCACAGAATCAGGAACCAAGAAATTGAAAGATCTCTTGATGGATTTAAAGATTCCAAAAGCTTTAAGAGATCATATTCCTTTAGTTATCGATGCCTTAGGTAATATCTTATGGATTCCAGGGTTCAGAGTTTCAAGTGTCGCAAAAAAAGGCGATCAAGTCATCTATATCGCATATAAAAGAGGTTAATCATGTTAGAAAAAGATATTTTAAAAGTATTAGTATCAGAAGAACAAATCGATGAAGTATGCAAACGTTTGGGCAAACAAATTACCCAAGACTACGCTGATAAAAAACCCGTTATCGTCGGACTATTAAAAGGATGTATGCCTTTCATGGCGTCACTGATTAAAGAAATCGACCTTTACTGCGAGATTGAACTCATGGGTGTGTCAAGTTATCATGGCGGTATTACCTCTTCAGCCGATGTCAAAATCACAAAAGATTTAGAAGTCTCTGTGAGTGGAAGACACATTTTAATCGCTGAAGATATCGTCGATACCGGCAAAACCCTCGATGTCATCTCAAAACTATTACTTCATAGAGGAGCTGCTTCAGTTGAGGTTGTCACATTACTTGATAAACCAGCAGGCAGAATCGTTCCTCTTACTCCAAAATATATTGGAGTAACCATCCCTAAAGAATTCGTTGTCGGTTTCGGGCTTGACTACGATGAATATTACCGTAACCTACCTTACGTAGGTGTTTTGAAACCCGAAGTCTATAAGAAATAGTCCACAGGAGGAATAAAATGGCTGATAAACAATCCAACATAAAAAAATCAATGAACTCAAGAGGTTCTCATTTCTTGATGATTATGCTTTTAGTCTTTCTAGCAATCGCAATCATCTATAGTTTTAGTAATGTGAACTCACCGACAGAATTAAGAGGCGATCAATTCGAACAAAGTTTAATTGATGGCGATATTAAAACCGTTAACGTAACTCAGTTACCTGGCGAAAATAATTACCGTGCATTTAGAGTCTCTGGTCAATTAGCAAATGGCAATAAATATATTACGTATCTTGCGACTGAAGCAGATTATAATTATATCCTAACAATTGTAAGAGCGATTAATAATGACACAACCGCAACCAATGATATTCAAACATCCTACGTTCCTGCCGCAACTTACAATATTTTAAACATCATATTCCCAATCGTTTTAGTCGCTGGCATCGTCATCATGCTTGTCTTTATGTCAAAGGGCTCAAATAATGCGAATAAACAAGCGTTTGATTTTGGCAAGAGCCGCGCAAGACTCAGTAAAAACCAAAAAACGACCTTTGAAGATGTCGCTGGTGCTGATGAAGAAAAAGCGGAACTTGCGGAAATCATCGATTTCTTAAAAAATCCGAAAAAGTATATGGAATTAGGCGCTAGAATTCCGAAGGGTGTTCTATTAGTCGGTCCTCCAGGAACCGGAAAAACATTAATCGCTAGAGCCGTAGCCGGTGAAGCGAATGTTCCTTTCTACTTCGTATCTGGTTCTGACTTCTTAGAAATGTTCGTCGGTGTCGGCGCAAGCCGTGTCCGCGACATGTTTAAAACCGCGAAACAAAATGCACCTTGTATTCTTTTCATCGATGAAATCGACGCTGTCGGTCGTCAAAGAGGTACAGGCCTTGGCGGTGGACATGACGAAAGAGAACAAACGTTAAACCAATTGCTGGTTGAAATGGATGGATTCGGACATAATTCCGGTGTTATCGTCTTAGCTGCGACGAACCGTGTCGATATCTTAGACCCTGCTTTAATGCGTCCAGGTCGTTTTGATAGACAAATCTATGTCGGAACCCCTGATATCAAAGGAAGAACCGAAATCTTAAAAGTTCATTCTCGTAAAAAGAAGATTAATCCTGCGATTTCATTTGGTGAAATTGCTCGAAGAACGCCTGGATTTACTGGCGCTGATTTAGAAAACCTCATGAATGAAGCAGCGTTACTCGCTGCTCGTGAAAATAAATCTCAAATTGAACTTTATCATATCGATGAAGCGGTTGATAGAGTCATGATGGGACCTGCTAAGAAATCAAGAGTCTTCTCAAAAAAAGAAAGAGAATTCATTGCTTATCATGAAGCTGGTCACGCTGTCATTGGTATTAAATTAGAAAATGCTTCTATCGTGCATAAAGTAACAATTATTCCCCGTGGTCAAGCAGGTGGTTATAACCTCATGCTTCCTCAGGAGGAACAAGCCTTCTTACAAACAAGACAAGGATTAACTGAATTAATTACCGGATTACTGGGTGGTCGTGTCGCTGAAGAATTAACCTTCAACGAAATCTCAACAGGTGCTCATAACGACTTACAAAGAGCAACTTCTATTGCCAGATCGATGATTACGGAATACGGTATGTCAGATAATTTAGGACCTGTCACTTATGAACAAAATAACGGTCCTGTCTTCTTAGGCCGTGATTACGGAAAAGATAAAAACTTCTCAGAAGCAATCGCGACAGAAATCGATAAAGAAATTCGTTTCATTATCCATTCTTGCTACGAAAAGGCAACCGCCGTTATTAAAGAAAACACTGAACTTCTTAAAAAGTTAGCCACGTATTTATTAGCTGTTGAAACTTTAACCAAAGAAGATATCGACGAAATCGTTTCAACAGGAAGTCTTGCACGCTATGATAACATCTTAGCGTCAAATCCTGACAAACCAGAAATAAAACCTGAAAAAACAGTATTAGATCATTAAATAATTTGGGGATACTTTAGGTATCCCTTTATTCAATGGAGAACGCCTATGAGACTCGATAAATATTTAAAAGTATCGCGGATATTTAAACGCCGTACGGTCGCCAAAGATATTAGTGACCATGACCGCGTTTTAATTAACGATCGAATCGCAAAACCATCGACTGACGTCAAATCAAACGATATCATTACCATCGTTTATGGGACGAAAACCTTAAAAATAAAAGTCTTAGAAGTTATAGACTCCTCTAAAAAAGCCGACGCAGAAAAAATGTATGAAGTCATCGATGAAATTCGTCATGATCAAGTCCCAAATCCTGTGTTGCCTAACAAAGAAGAATAATATATAATAGTAATGCTTATGATTGAACAAGAAGGATTTGATATCTTATGAAAAAATGGTTTATCGGTATATTTATGATACTTGCGAGTATCACGACCATTTCATGTACCCCTCAAATTTATGAACATGATGTTTTTGTTACGGTTTATCCGATACAATATATCATTGAAGAGATCTTTGAAGATACGGAATTAACCGTTGGTATTGTTCCTGGGGTCTCATCGCATAACGAAGCCATCGACTGGTCTCCAAAAGAAATCATTGCGATGGGCGAAGCAGATTTTTTATTTTATGTTGGTGCGAATTATGACACTTACATTGATAATCAAGTCAGCCAAATATTTACGAACAAACATGTTCAACTTGTAAAAACAGAAAATAATCTTGTTGATTTTATTCAAGGAATCGTCCATGTCCATGAAGAAGACGAAGATCATGCGTTAGAGCCTACTCCTTCTGACGCATTAGGGTATGACCCACACTTTTGGATTAGTCCTAAACGGATGATTACTGTTGCAGAGAATATCTACCCGATATTACTTGAATATTATCCTGAATTTAGTGAAAAGTTCGAAACAAATTATATTTCTTTGATGTCAAACCTCAATTCATTGGATCAAGAACTCACTTCCTTGATTTCATCTTCAACAGTAACAATCATGACTTCAACGAATTTATATAGTTATCTTCATGAAGATTATGGATTAGAGTATATTCCAATCTCACCAGGATACCATGAAGAAACCGATCAATTCACGTCAGCACAAAAACAAGAAATCGTTGGTGAAGCGATAGAACATAATGTCACTCACATTATCTTTGAAAGAGATTCAAGTTCGCCTTTCTCAACCGCAGTTATGGCTTCTTTAGTTGGTCTTGGTTACAATGTTCAAAAACTTGAATTTATTATTATGGATTCTCTTCACCACGAAGATATCGAAAATTATGAAACTTATTTAACACTGATGTATAAAAATTGTGATGTTATTGCAGAAGCAACGAAACAATTAGGAGAGTAAAAATGGAAAACAAACTGACAGAACAAGAAATAGTTCGCCGTGAAAAGGCCTTAGAATTAGCCGCTAAAGGTTTAGACCCTTATGGCAGTAGATTTGATAGAACACATAATACAAACACGTTTAAAGCTGCTTTCTCTACTTATACGAAAGAGGAACTTCATGATATGGAAAATCCTCCTGTTGTTAAATTAGCAGGTAGAATTATGACAAAACGTGTTAAGGGAAAAGCAGGGTTTGCTCATATTCAAGATCAATATGGTCGCGTTCAAATCTATGTCAAATCGGATATTATCGGTGAAGAGTCTTATGAAATCTTTGATAAAGCTGACTTAGGCGATATCATTGGTGTTGAAGGCAACCCTATGATTACCAATACCGGTGAGTTATCCGTCAAAGTTTTAAAATATACGCATTTAGTCAAAGCGTTGCATCCGCTTCCTGATAAATTCCATGGTCTCGTTGACGTTGAAGAAAGATATCGCCGTCGATACGTTGATTTAATCATGAATGAAGATTCGAAGAACACGTTAATTCTTCGTTCTAAAATTATTTCTTCAATGCGTCGATATTTAGATAACTTAGGATATTTAGAAGTTGAAACTCCGATTCTTCATCCGATATTAGGTGGCGCAAATGCAAGACCTTTTATTACGCATCATAATACGTTAGACATGCCCTTCTATTTAAGAATCGCTCCTGAGCTCTATTTAAAAAGACTGATTGTCGGTGGCCTTGATTGTGTTTATGAAATCGGTCGTTTATTTAGAAATGAAGGCATGGATCCTACGCACAACCCTGAATTTACAACGATTGAACTTTATTTAGCCTATAGTGATTTAGAAGGCATGATGGACTTATGTGAAGATTTAATTTGTTCCATAGCGAATGAAAATTTAGGAACAACACTCATTCCTTTTGGTGAAAAAACCATTGATTTGACCAAAGGTTGGAGAAGAGCACATATGGTTGACTTAATTAAAGAGGAAACCGGTATTAACTTCTTTGAAGTACCTGATTATGAAGCCGCAAGAAAATTAGCGGTTGAACACGGCATTAAAGTTGAAGCTCATGACTATGGCTTCGGTCATATCGTTAATTTATTCTTCGAACATTATTGCGAAGAAAAAATTATTCAACCGACCTTTGTTTACGGTCATCCCATTGAAGTATCACCTCTTACCAAAAAAGATCCTAAAGATCCTCGTTTTACTCAACGTTTTGAACTCTTTATCGACACGAGAGAATATGCGAATGCTTATACAGAGTTAAATGATCCTATCGACCAAAAAGAACGTTTTGAAAACCAATTAAAAGAAAAAGAATTGGGTAATGATGAAGCAACCGATATGGATATCGACTTCGTTGAATCATTAGAATACGGAATGCCTCCAACGGGTGGTATTGGTATTGGCATTGACAGACTCGTCATGTTACTAACAAACTCTGCTTCGATTCGTGACGTGTTATTATTCCCTCATATGAAACATCGCGGAAAATAATCTTTTTTAATTACAAAACCTTGACTGAGAATGTCAAGGTTTTTTTACTTTCAAGATAATTAAAATAATAATTTAACTAGTGATAATGTTTTATGCAATAAATCATCGGGTAATTTCTCAATCGTTACTAAATTTCTGACCGATAAATCCATCATCTTTGGTTGTTCACAAAAAATTTGACCTTGAATAGACGTCCTTGAATCCAAATCGATATGAAGTGGAAATCCCAATCTAATTGTCGAAGTGATGGGTAGTACAATAGCGAATTTTTTTGTGTACTTGTGATAAGTCTCATTACTTATGACAAGTCCTGGACGTTTTCCCTTTTGTTCAGACCCTAAAGAAGGGTCAAAATCGACGATGACAATATCCCCTTGATTTACCATTTTTCTTCCCCTAAATCATCCGTAAAAATAAGCTCAGGATCATAATCGCCAGTATATCCAGTAAATACATCTTCTAAAATCATCGATTCATAGGGCGTGATTTTTGAAAGCACAATTCGATTGTTTTCAACTCTTAAATCAAGTTGATCGCTCTCACAAATTTGTAAAACCTTCAAAATCGAGGAAGGAATAATAATACCTTTACTATTTCCTATTTTTTTGATGGAAGCATTCATATTTACTCACCTTCTCTATATTTAGTAAATACAAATGTTATAACATCGTCACGATGGATCTATTGTTTTTCTTCCCATTGTCCTGGAAATTTATGTTTAAATTGCTGAGGAAACTGATGATTAAACGTTTCTACTTCTAATTCGGGTAAATGCTCAAACACTTCTGCCTCATAAAACTTACCTTGAACGTTGGATAGTCCTCCTGGGACTAATTCATATGCCATGAATGCATCAAAGTTTTGACCATCTTTCGTTGTAATCTGATAGTTTTCACAATTTATAAAACCAAACCTCGGATAATAATCTGATTCGCCAAAGATAACAATGCCTTTATAACCTTCGTTTTTGGCAAGCTCAAGTGTTTCTTTCATTAATAATTCACCGACACCACACCCTTGATATAAGGGATCAACGCAAAGTGGTCCAAAGGTAATAACTTCATAAGTACTACCATCATCAATAATCCTAGATTTTGAATACATGATACAACCGATGATTTTACCTTGATATAAAGCAATGCGACTAATCGACGGAAGGTAACTTTCATCATGTCTTAATTGATGTATGAGATAATGTTCGTCACAACCCGGTTTGAATTTATTCCAAAAGGCTCTCATAGTCATCTCTTCAACAAGATGATAATCCTCCTTGGTTTCCATTCGAATAACAATATCCTCACGATTAAGACGAATTTTTGTTTTTGGAAACCAACCGAATTCTAACCGAACTTCTTTACGTTCTAAATCATTATTTTTATAAGCACAACTATCAAATCCAATGAGTGTAAAACCCTCATGGCGATAAAAATCAATCGCATTGACGTTACAGGATTGCGTTTCTAGAATAATCGCTCTTCTTCTTTCTAATCTTGCTTGTTCTTTCGCGATTTCAATTAAAGCGTGTCCTATCCCTTGTTTTCGGTATTTTTCATCGACCCAGATCTCAGTGATTCTTAATCGGTTAGACCATGTCTCTGGACAGGTTTCAATCGCCGCTATGAGGGAATTATCCAAAACAATACCCCATGCATAAGCATTTTCCCAATAATCTTCATAAAGCTTATCGGGAAAATCATTGTCAGAAGGAGAATGTTCAACAGGTTCAGAAAAATGTTTTTTTTCGATTTTAATGTTATATCCCACTTTTTCAGGAGATACTAAAACATCATAATATTCATTCGTTGAATAGCCAATAGGGAGCGTTGTTCCCTTCCATTTATCTTTATTGAGATGGATAATGTCATATGTCATGGATTGTTCTCCTAACTAAATCGATATCATCATGATTTTACCATATATTTAATCATGCCGAGATGTTTTCTTTGCTCCAAT
>CAYIYY010000022.1:0-11955 GCA_964367605.1 uncultured Candidatus Izemoplasmatales bacterium
TTTTGGTACATTTTAGTCAAGAATTATTATTTAATTGATAATCTTCTTGATAAAGTTCCCGCGAACTTTTTGAACGCCGGTCATCACCACAAAAGCTTTCGAATCAATTGACTTGATAAGGGTCATGTAAGAATCCATTTCATGTACGGAAATAACGCAGTATACAATCGTTTTAGCAAGATTACTATAAGCCCCGGTCGCATCGACGTAAGTCACACCGTGCGGTAATGAGTGAGCTAAGGTTGATGCCATCTCACGACCGTTATCGGTCACGATTTCTAATTTCATGAAATTATAGCCAGTATGGATCATATCGATGACGATATTCGCAATGATTTGGGAGATGATGGTATAAATCGCAACGGCAGGTGTGAATAAAAATCCTGCTAAAGAGATAATAGTCGCATTATAGATGATTTGATAGAGTCCAACTGTTTTTCCGGTTTTAATGGAAATATATTGGAATAGAATAGTCGTTCCTCCAGAGGAAGCGCCTGATTTTAATAAAAGACCATTTCCTAAACCAATTAATATACCACCCGCTAAAGCACTCGCTAGGGGATCATTTGGCATCCAAGATTGAGTAATGGGAAGTGCTAAAAAGGTTGAAATAATAACCACCGAAAAGATGGTATAATAACTAAATTTCTTTGAAAGTTTTAGATATCCCAATATCAATAACGGGATTTGCATGATAATCGCGAGTAACCCTAAATTAATCACCGTTTCTCCACCAGAGAAATGGTCGATGGTATTGACGATTAACATCACTAGTCCATTAATGCCCCCGACATAGAATTTATAGGGATTGATAAAAAACATGATACCGACCCCAATGGTAGCGGAGCCGATAATCACGTTTAAAATCATTTTCAATTCTTTTTTGAAATTAAAATTCTTCATCATTATTTGACAGTAGACCCCGGTTCTAATAATGGATTGGCTTCGATGATGTAAATCTTTCCATCATGATCGCCACATAAAATCATACCCTCAGATAATTCGTTTCTTAATTTGACAGGCTTTAAGTTAGCAATCACTAATAACTTTTTACCCACTAATTGATCAGGTTGATAGAATTCGGCGATGCCAGAAACAACCTGGCGAATTCGCTCGCCGGTATTCACTTTTAAGATTAATAGTTTCGCAGCGTTCGGATGTTTCATCGCTTCTACTACTAGTCCAACTTTGATATCGATCGCATCAAATTGATCAATGGTAATTTCACTTTTTTGCGGAATTTCTACAATCTTCTCTTTCACTGGATTCATTTGTGATTTAATGTATTCAACTTCTTTATCTGCATCTAACCGTGGGAATAAATGAGAAATCGTCTTTTCGACATGGTAATGAATTTTTTCACCACCAAAACCCTTATCCATGGATCTTAAATCCGCTTCAACGTTTAAAGCATCAAAGATTTTATCACAAGAATCGAGTAAAACCGGACGGTAAAGAATGGTTATCATTCGAATGGATTCTAAGAGATG
The DNA here is from genome assembly GCA_964367605.1 of uncultured Candidatus Izemoplasmatales bacterium. Lineage (GTDB taxonomy): Bacteria > Bacillota_I > Bacilli_A > Izemoplasmatales > Hujiaoplasmataceae > UBA5603. The sequence continues at coordinate 1,491 of CAYIYY010000022.1, forward strand.
ATACATAGTAGAAGCCAATACTGGCTTTAACGCTTCATCTTTTGCTAAATTCCAAGGATTAGTATCATCAATGAGTTTGTTCGTTCTAGCAACGAGACGAGATACTTCTTGTAACGCATTCGATATTTTGAATTCATCCATTGCTTGATGGTAGTTTTTAACGACTTCCTTGGATAAATCTTCCAATTCAATTTCAAATTGACGGTACTCATGGTTGTGGCAAGTATCAGAGACGGTTCCATCAAAGTATTTATTCACCATAGAAATGGTACGGCTGACTAAGTTGCCTAAATCATTGACTAAATCGCTATTGATGCGTTGTACAAAATCTTCAGGGGTGAAAACACCATCATTACCAAAAGCCATTTCTCTAACGATATAATATCTAAAAGCATCGAGACTGTACCGATTGACAAGCATTTCAGGGTAAACAACATTCCCTTTCGATTTTGACATTTTACCGTCTTTCATCATGTACCAGCCATGGGCTAATAATCTAAATTTAATCGGAATGTTTAAAGCCATGAGCATAATCGGCCAGTACACCGCATGGAATCTTAAAATATCTTTACCGACGACGTGTAATACTTCATCACCGTTTTGCCAATACTTTTCATATAATGAAGGGTCTTTTGATCCATACCCTAAAGCGGTAATATAGTTTGATAAAGCATCAATCCAAACATAAATGACATGTTTTGGATTGCTTTTAACTTTAATGCCCCAATCAAAAGCTGTTCTTGAAACAGAAAGGTCAATTAATCCGGATTTAACGAAGGCAATGACTTCATTTTTACGGGTTTCAGGGGTAATAAAGTCTGGGTTTTGATCGATATAATCGAGTAGACGATCTGCGTATTTTGACAATCGTAAGAAATAAGTTTCTTCTTTTAAAAGTGTTGTTTCACGGCCGCAATCTGGGCAATGATTGCCATTTACGAGTTGGGTTGGGGTAAAATAGGCTTCACATTGAACACAGTAATTACCCACATAAGAACCTAAATAGATATCATCTTGTTTTAAGAGTTGTTCGAAGATATCCGCAACGACTGTTTCATGACGTTTTTCGGTTGTGCGAATAAAATCATCATTTTCAATCTTTAAAAACTTCCATAAATCTTGGGCTAAAGTCGCGATATAATCGACATGATCTTGCGGTGTTTTTCCAGCAGCTTTCGCTGCTTCTTGAATCTTTAAACCGTGTTCGTCAGTTCCGGTTAAAAATCGGGTATCATAACCTTTGAGTTGTTTATAACGCGTTAAAGAATCACAAAGGCAGGTTGTATAAGCACTACCAATATGAAATTTACCGCTCGGATAATAAATCGGTGTCGTAATATAAAATGTCTTCTTCATAGTAACCTCTACTCGAATACTCTAAATAATATTCGCTCTTGTATTTGATTGGCTTTTTCAATGCCATAAATCGCTTCAATAATTTTTAATGCAAATTCCGTTACCGCACCTGCACCAGCGCCCGTCACAATCTTATCAGACCATACGGCAGCTTGATTGACTTTGATCCCTTTTGGCATGAATTCTTCTGTGGTGGGGAAGCTTGTGTACTTAACACCATCTAAATATCCTAAGATTCCTAGTACCGTTGGACCTGCACAAATAGCAAATAACCATTTGTCTTTATCTTTAAATGATTTTACGATTGATAAGACGGTTTTATCACTTCTTAGGTAAGAAGCTTGTCTTCCACCCGGAATCAATAGCGCATCATAATCATCAACGATCAAATCTTTCATCATTTTATCAGTGAGTACTCTTGTCCCAAATGAACCGGTTTGAACGGTTTGGTTAAAGACGCTGATATAATCAACTGTCATTCCACTTCTTCTTAAAATAGCGGTTGTCCCTAGTGCTTCAATATCTTCAAAACCATCGGCTAATAAACACGCAATTTTCATTCAAATCAACTCCTTTTGAATATGATGATATTATATCATTATTTTTTTATCAGTCGAGATGATTTTCGTGATATTCCTTATAGATAACGCTTTTAGCGAGTCCTCGTTCAGAAGCGACCTTCTTAAAAGCGTCATTCTTCGATAATCCTTCTTGAATTAAGGTTTCAACCCGTGATACAATCGAGATTTCTTCCATCACTTCTAAACTAGAATCATACCCACTGACGATGATAACCATCTCGCCGGGTAAATCTTCTAAATCTTTTAGTTCTGATAACGTTCCGCGAATCATCTCTTCAAATTTTTTGGATATTTCTCTCGCAATGCAAGCTTTCCGATCACCAAAGACTTTATATAAGTCATACAAGGTATCTTTTATCCGGTGGGGAGCTTCGTAAAATAGTAAAGTTTCAGTCCTTGTTTTTAAGAGTTCAAGTTCCTTTTGACGTTTTGAAGAACGAGGATTTAAAAATCCGTAGAAAGTAAAGGGATGTGGTTTAATTCCTGACATCGCTAATCCCGTTAATGCGGCGTTAGCCCCCGGTAAACTTACAACGTTAAATCCTGCTTCAATCGAGGCTTGAACAATTTCAAACCCAGGATCTGACATGAGTGGCATGCCTGCGTCTGATACAAGTCCCACGGTTTTACCCTCTTTTAATAAAGATAATATGACATCCGTTTGAGTTGCCTTATTATGTTCATGATAACTTTTAAGGGGAATTTGTAAGTTATAATAATTCAGGAGTTTGATACTCACTCTCGTATCTTCCGCAAATAAAATATCGACTTTTTTAAGCACTGATAAAGCACGGATGGTCATATCTTCCATATTGCCAATAGGCGTTGGAATCAAATAAAGAGTAGGTAATTCATTATAATAATTTAAGTGACGATTCATATAATCACAACTTTCCAAAATTGAAAATCGATAATACTTCTTCGGTATAACTTCCTGTTTCATCAAACACATATAAGGGTTCTAACATTTTCAAACTACCAGGAGAACCATTGTTCTTCGCTTCGATTAAAACTGCATTCGCTTCTTTTCCTTTTTTTGGATAAACGAATCGTAATCTTTTAATCGAAAAACGATGTTCATGAAGTTTAACAATGATCTCTTCAAGTCTATCTGCGCGGTGAACTAAATTGAATTCACCATTATTTTTTAAAAGCTGTTTCGCAGATTTTAAGATTTCATCTAAATTAATTAAGACTTCATGACGAGCATTCGTCAAATAATCATTTTTATTGATGATGCTTTCTGGTGTCACTTTAAAGAAAGGAGGATTACATGTAATGATATCAAAGGATGAGGGTTGATAAAACCGGTGTAATTCTTTAATATCGCCATGAACAATCGAGATTTGATCTTCTTTATGGTTTAAAGCAACACTTCTTTTAGCCATATCATAAACATCATCTTGGATTTCAACACCAATGATCGGTTGATCCGTTTTAAGCGATAAAAAGAGCGGAATCGGTGCATTACCGGTTCCGAAGTCCATAATCTTTTTAGTTTTTTTATAAATCATTGTAAAATCAGCTAAAAGTATCGAATCAAGCGAAAAGGCAAACATCTCAGGACGTTGGATGATTTTAATACTTTTATATCCGAGCAGTTCATGGACTACTTCAGTCATGAGTGACACCTCTAACCATTATCCTTCTAACTCTTTTAAATCCTTGTCATTGCCATTTAAGTCATCTTCAACGGCTTTTTGTTTGAATTCTAAATCAGAAACAGGATAAAGTTTTCTGTTTCCCCCACCAAAATCCACATTAACGGTCTGTGCTAAAAAGTTGAGTTGAACCACTTTTCCTTGTCCATCCGGTGTATTCACTAATGAATCCAGTTTTGGCATTGATTTACGGTATTCTTTATAATTGGCATCTTCATAGTTGATGCAGCAAAGCAGTTTGCCACAAAGACCTGAAATATTCGTTGGGTTTAACGAAAGATTTTGGTTTTTAGCCATTTTAATGGAGACTGTTTCAAAATCTCCTAAGAAGGTTGTGCAACACGTTAATAATCCGCAAGGTCCGATACCGCCTAAAACTTTCGCGCCATCACGGGTACCGACTTGTCTGAGTTCAATTCGAATCCGGAATAGATTTGCCAGATCTTTAACAAGATCACGGAAATCAACGCGGCCATCCGCGTTAAAATAAATGATGAGTTTTTGTCTATCTAAGGTGAATTCACAATTCAAGAGTTTCATATCGAGACTATTTTTACGAATCAGTTCACCGGTTCTTTTCATCACTTCTGGTTGTTCCGCTAAATTATGTTCATGATCATGAATATCTTTATCAGTAGCGATTCTTAAAACGGGTTTGAGCGCTGAAACCAGTTCAGAAGCATCAATGATTTTAGGATTTTCTGCGGCTAAGCCCATTTCTAATCCACGAACTGTCTCAACAACGAGATGATCTCCTTGTTTGATTTCAAGTCCGTTGGTATCAAAATAATATTTTTTCCCTAGTTTTGAAAACTTAATTGGGATAACTTTATGTTCCATTAGAGCATTCCTCTTTCTAGTTGAGCGATGATTAAATCAAATGCTAAAGCATAATTGATGTTATAACGTAATCTCGTTTTTAATGCAAGCATTTTTTCTAAGATCGACTGGATTGATTTTTGTGAAACGTTATTCGCAATTCTTTCGATTTCTTCCATCTCGGTAACATAAACGATTTGATTAAGATGACGAAGTTTATAATTTAATAAGTCTTTTTGGAAAAGAATCATTAATGTTAAAAAGAAATCCATGGTTGCGGTGTTACTTAAGATTTTATCACTAACCTCTTTAAAACGAATGACCATTGACTCATTTTTTTTACCAGCGATTGAATATAGCCCCGATACCGTTTCTAAGATCATCATCAAATCTTTTGATTCTGAAATCTTTTTTGCTTCATCGATATTATTCGTGTACTCGGGAATCACATGACTCGCAAGCGGTGTAACGCCGTCATTTAATAAGGTTTCTTTAATTAAATGCCTTGCGATGGGTTTGAAATGAATCAGTTGTGCTCTCGATACAATCGTCTTCAATAATGCATTTGAATTCGTTGTAAGCAGCACAGCGTAAATATCCGATAAGGGTTCTTCCATTTGTTTTAAAAGCGTATTGCTCGCATCTTGATTCATTCTCTCGGCTTCATCGATGATATAGATTCTGGGTCCTTTTTCAACCGATAATCGAGAAAACTCAAGAATCAAGTTTTTGATTTGATCTTTTTTGATTTGTTCCCCATCGGCTTGGACTAAAAACACGTTAGGGTGTGTGTTATGTTCAATCCTAACACAGTTAGAACAAATACCACATGGTTCATGATCTTCTTGAGGATTTGTACATAACAACCGTTGGGCAAATAATAAAGAGGTCGCCAGTTTATGCGTTCCCTTGGGTCCTTCAAAAATATAGGCATGACTAACGCGATTGTTTAAAATCCCGTTTAATATCATTTTAGCTGCTTGCGGTTGAAATGTTTCTAAGGTTTTGAACCGGTTGATAACATTCATTTTAATCCGTCCATTTTGGATAATTTCGATTCAATGACTTGAATGGCAGCTTTTGAGACGTTTTCAATCGTATCATCACCATTAATAGCGACAATCCGATTCGGAAATTTTTTTAACAACGTTTGATAACCTTGATAAGTCATGTCATGAAAATTCTTGGTTTCTAAATCGAGACGATTGACTTCTCGGTTTTCATTTCTAAAAACGCGAGCTAAAGCAACTTCAGGCGTCACGTCCACAAAGACCGTTAAATCTGGTAAATGTTCTTCAATCGCAAAACGGTTGATTTCATACACTTCATCAATGCCTAATCCTCTGGCAATTCCTTGGTAGACTAAAGAACTGTCGACATAGCGATCACATAATACAACAACATTTCTTTCTAAAGCGGGGAGAATTTTCTCAACCAAATGTTGTCTTCTAGAAGCAGCGAATAATAAGGCTTCAGTCCTTGAATCCATTTCTGGATATTCTCTGCCTAGCAATATATCTCTGATCTTTTCAGAGATGCGAATTCCACCGGGTTCTCTTGTGACTAAGACTTGATACCCTAAGGATTTAAAATGTTTTTCGACTTCTTTGATGACGGAGGTTTTTCCTGAACCGTCTGTTCCTTCAAATGTAATAAAATATCCCTTCATCATGAACACCTACTTTACTTATTCTATTATCTCATAAAAGACGCCATTTTTAAATCAAAAATATTTTATTAAGTATGGGTCTTATGATACAATATAGCAGAAGGCCGGTGAAGACATGCAAATCGACATTAACAACCTTTGTTTCGCATACATGCATAAATTGGTGATTAATAATTTATCCTTGTCGCTCAATACTGGCGACTTTTTGGTTATTCGCGGTAAAAACGGTTCAGGAAAATCCACTTTAGTGAAATGCCTTTTAGGCATCAATCCTGTAAAAAGCGGAATGATCTTCTTTAATCATGAAGATATCGTTAATTTTAAAGCTTGGACTACAATTGGATATGTGCCACAAAAGTTCGAAGATTTCAATTATGAATATCCGATTACCATCAAAGAGTTTTTATCAGTATCGAGATTGAAAAGAACGAAAGAATCCGATGTTTTAAGACTCTTAGATAAAATGGGAATCTTAGAAATTCAAAATGATAATATCAATAGCCTTTCGGGAGGACAACTTCAAAGAGTCTTTATCGTTAGAGCGATGCTAAACAACCCCAAACTCTTAATCCTCGATGAACCGACCGCTTCAATTGATAAAAGGAATGTCATGTATTTCCGTGAAACGGTTAATCAATTACACTCTGAAGGCGTCACTGTTATATTAATTAGCCATGATGAATCAATGGCAAATTTGAATTATACTCATGTTCTAACGATGAGTTCTGATTTTTCATTCACTTTCCAATCCCGCAAGAATGCGGAATTGACACCGGGGGTGAATGAATAATGTTTTTATCCTTCTTTAGCGACTTATTCAGTCAGGATTTCATGTTAAGGGCTTTGATTGCCGGGATATTATTAGGTGTTATTGCGCCCTTAATTGGATCGATAGTAGTGATTAGAAGATTATCTTTTATCGCAGATACTTTAGGGCACTTCTCCTTGGTTGGTATTTCGATTAGTTTCTTCTTAACCTATACTTTTGGTTGGACGATATTTGCGGACCGTCCTCAATATTTAGCAATTGTATTTTCAATTATTGGTGGGTTACTCATTGAATTGTTCCGAAGGTATTATAAGAACTATAAAGAAATTGCGATGGCGATCGTTATTAGTTTAGGTGCCGCTGCTTCAGCAATCTTCTTCTCGTTATCGAAACGAACAGGTTCTTTATATAATTATCTATTTGGTTCAATCTTAACGGTCACGGATTATTACGTCTTCTTAATCGGTATTACCTCCATCATTGTCTTTGCCTTATTCTTTATTTTTGGGAAACAAATCATCTCTGTCAGTTTCGAAGAAAATAATGCGAAATTCTTTGGAATTAACTTAGGATTATTCCAATTAATCTTTATCATCGTCTTATCGATTGTCGTATCGATTTTACTTGAATCGGTTGGTGTTTTATTAAGTTCAGCGATGATGATTATCCCGATTGCAGCTTCAATGAAAGTCGGTTGGAGTTATAAATCAACGACTGGCATTGCAATTCTCTTTTCAGAATTTTCTGTCTTCTTAGGATTATGGATTGCTTATTCCTTTAATATTCCTTCGGGCGCAGCGATTGTGTCTGTGAATATCATCATTTTAGTTATTGTATCAATCATCAAACGAATTGTATTAAAAAGGTCGCTTAAGAAAGCACCCGAAATCGCAAATTTTGAAGTAAATGAATAAATCAAATGGCTAGTAAGATTTCACGCTTACTAGCCATTTTTCTGTTTATATGTTTCTACTTATTGACAGAAATCCAAATTTCGCTTTTAATTGTTTCCAACCAATTCATTCAAATATCTCCATACCACGAATACAATTATATCAAGGTTGAGATTTGATTGATTGACTAAATTTTCACTGTTTTGTCTGCGAATAAACCAATAAAGGTTTGTTAAACTAAAACTTTCTCCAACATTTATTTTTTAAGAAATTAACTATGATAGTTTTATCTGCACCTTCATAGTATTCAACCAATAGTTTCTTAAATTCAGAAACTTCATTGAAAGGAATTACAAGTAATCCTTTTGTCTTATTAATTAAATAGTGGTTCGCAAAAATAATAGATGCCCTTTTGTTTCCATCTAAAAAAATCTGTGTTTTCATCGAGTACAAACAAAGATCAATCGCGATATCGATTTCATCTTTGTTACACTTGATAATCTTATCAATCTCTTCTTTTACAGTAGATTCAATTGGAATTGGTGGAATATAGTTTGAACCACCAATTTTTACTGGGACACCTCGAATTCTACCACCAGTATCTATAAGTCCCTCATTTATGATCTTAGCGATATAACTTAGGATATAATAATCCGTTTTTGACTGAATAACATCTTTATCTAGTATAAACTCCCATGCGCGTTTTAAGTTCAAAATTTTTTGAACATCTTCTGAACTGACGCCATTAACTACGCCATTTTCGATGATCGTCTCAGTTTGAACATAGGTTGTTCCAACGCCTTCTAAAATAGCTTGATCATAGATGAGAGATTTCATATTGACTCTAGCAAAATCGATATTTAAAAGAATTCGTGGTGAGAGGTTTTCTTCCGTATATCCCTTGTTCAACAACTCTTTTTCGATTCGTCTGATTTCTTTTCGTAAAAGACGAGCTTCTTTAGTGCTTTTTAAAAGAATTTGATATAACTCGTCGGAATATTTATCAACATATTTGGATGTAATGGTGCCAAATACTCTTTTTCGCACATAAAGATATTTACCACTAGAACTTTCTTTCACTTCTGGGGTTCCTTCGTAAGGAATCAAATTAAGTCTAGCGGTTATGTCCGATTTCTTCCTTAGCAACTCTTGAATTTCATAAAATTGATTGTCAAACACTTGAAATTCCTCCTTTAGGGAACTTTTAATACTTAAATTATATAATTTGTTCCCTATAAAAGCAATATCATATCAATGTATTATTTCATAAATTCAATATGTCAATAATCAAAAAAAATAACGTAAAGCGTATTCTCTTCACGTTATTATAATGATTCATCATTAGTAATTGACCTTCACAAGATAGAGCCCTGATGAAGGAGCTAAATATTTCGTTACTTTTCGACTCTTTGATTCTAGGATTGAATCAATTTCTGAATTGATTCTTTTGGATGCAATCCCTACGATGACCGCGACGATAATTCTGATCATATTATGTAAGAATCCATTACCAATAAAAGTAAGAATAATTTGATCACCAATTCGTTCTAGTCTAGTTTCATAAATGGTTCTAACTTTTGAAGATTTATCCCCTTTACAAAAACTGGTGAAATCATGAGTTCCTTCGATTTTCTTTAATTCTTGATTTAAAACGTCTAAATCAAGGGAATAGGGGATGTGCCACTCATAAAGCCTAGTGAAAGGCGAATATTGCCCTAAATTAAGCACGTATCTGTATTCCTTACTAACGACATCAAAACGCGAGTGAAAGAGCTGGGAGACCAATTCTGCGGTTTTAACGCGGATGTCTTTCGGTAAACAATTGTTTAATGCAATCACCCATTTATCTAAAGGAATATCAAGTTCAGTATCGAAATGAACGACTTGGCCGTAAGCGTGAACGCCAGAGTCTGTTCTTGACGCTGCGAAGACATTTGTTTTTTGATTGTTTATTTCAGAGACGGCTCTTTCAAGCTCTGATTGAATCGTTATTAGCTTTGACTGCCTTTGAAAACCAGCATAATTAGTTCCATCATACTCAAGGGTTAATTTAATTCGTTTTAATAGAGGATTCGGTTGATGAATGACAATTTTTTGAATTTTATTGTTTTTAAAGGATAGTTTAACAAGATTGTTTTCTTCGGTTAATCCGATGATGTTTTCCGATTCGTCGTCATGGGTAATCTTAAATCCTTTAAAAAGTGAAGGATGATTATTCAAATAATCGGTGACGGGGTTAATATCAAAAATATTAGCTTCATCAATCGGTCTTAAAGCGACTGTTTCTAGTAAAACCGCTTCATATTCGCCACTAAGTAATCTTTCAATTAAAACATGGCGGTTCATAGGTAAATTCTCACCAAGATGGAGCTTGCAAGTAGTAAGACTGTTGCGAATCCAGTAAGTAAATCAAGACGTCCTAATTTTAAATCATGAATTCTTGTTCTTTCTCTACCAGGAACGAAGTTTCTTGATTCCATCGCATCCGCTAAATCTTCACTCCGTTTAAAGGCGATGATAAACATCGGCACTAATAAAGAAATAATTTGTTTGATTTTATCTTTGAGTTTGCCTTCAGCGAAATCCGCACCTCTGCTCGCTTGCGCTAACATGATTTTATTGGCTTCATCGAGGATGGTTGGAATGTATCTTAATGAAATTGAAATGATTAAGGCAAAATCTTCACTGCTGATGCCAATGACTTTTAACGGACGCAT
>CAYIYY010000023.1:0-11918 GCA_964367605.1 uncultured Candidatus Izemoplasmatales bacterium
AATTTTACGATGATTCGCTAAGAATTCATGAATTCTTGCTTCATCTTTGATGCTTTTAACCCACGCTTTGACTGGTTGATCGAGCGTGAGTGGTAAAGCGGTTTGATCCATTGAATCAAAGAAAACGGTTGCCGTATGAATGATATTATTAATCGAGGTTCCAATGAAAAGTTCATAAGAACCTTTTTCAACAAGAAATTTTCCAAATTCTGGATAGTAACCAGCAAAATCCATTTCTTTTAAAATGATTTCAAAAGTCTCGGTTTTACCAGGTTCAATGCTTTTCTTAGCGAAACCCTTTAAGACTTTAGTCGGTGTACCGATTCTTTCAGGATACTTCACATATAGTTGGATTGTTTCCATTCCTGAAATAGAACCTGTATTCTTAACATCAATAAAAACATGTAATTGATCATGCTGAGTTAACGTCGTATTTGATAAACGAAAATTCGAATATTCAAAGGTTGTGTAACTGAGTCCAAATCCAAAAGGAAATGAAACAGGTAATTGATGAGTATCAAAATATCGATACCCGGTGTCTAGTCCTTCAGTATAGTCTACTTTTTTCCCTAAGCCAGGAAAAGTGGTGTACGTTGACGTATTTTCAATCGAAACTGGAAACGTTTCTGAGAGTCTTCCTGAGGGATTAACGTCCCCAAAAAGAATTTTAGCAATGGCTTTCCCTGAAGCTGAACCTAAAAACCAAGATTGAATGAATGCTTTGACTTCGCCAATAAAGTCTTTGACTTCTACTGCTGATCCTGAATTATTGATAATCCCGATATTTGTATTGAAGGCAGAAACCGATTTTACAAATTCGATTTGTTCAAGCGGTAACTTGAGATTTAGTCTGTCGTCACCTTCGTGTTCAATTTCTGTCGTTGTCCCTGTGAAAATTAAGATTTTATCAGCTTTCTTGATGGCTGAAATTGATTCATCGGTTAATTGGTAATTTTCAAAATAAAGAACTTTCGAATATTGGTTGATCTCCTCTAGTGGAATCTCAGTCTTAAAAGCTAACAGTTCAGAACTACCTCCACCATGGGTTCTAGGATGTAAAGCATAGGTTCCTAATACGACGATAGTTTCTTTTTTTGATAGAGGTAAAAATTGATCATCGTTCTTTAATAGAACAATTCCTTCTTCGGCTACCTTTTGAGCCACTAAGTGATTGGCTTCAAAATCTGTTTGTTGCCCATAATTGGGATTACTTAACATCCAACGATAGGACTCTAATATTCGTTTGACCGCTTTATCAATGATATCTATCGGGTATAATCCGTTTTTTACGTCATTAATGAATGCTTGCGTCCATTCGGCTTCAGGCATTTCAATATCCATTCCTGCGAGAACTGAGGCCTTTTTATGTTGAACCCCACCCCAATCAGAAATCGTTAAACCTTGATAGCCCCAGTCATCGCGAAGTAATTTAGTTAACGTATCGGGGTTTTCACAAGCGTAAACGCCATTGACCTTATTATAAGCTGCCATCACCGTTAAAGGCTTTGCTTCTTTGATAATTTGTTCAAACGGATAAGCATAAAGTTCTCTAAAAGTTCTTTCATCAATGTTGGATGAAATAAAACGTCTTAACGTTTCTTGTTCATTCAACACAAAATGTTTCAAAGAAGTGCCCACGCCAAGAGATTGAACACCTTTCACAAAATTGATACCCATCTTTGCCGTTAAAACTGGATCTTCTGAATAATATTCAAAATTTCGTCCACCTAAAGGGCTTCTTTTACCATTGACACCAGGTCCTAAGACAATATCCACTTTATAGTGATTACATTCTTTGGCAATTGTTTTTCCAACGTCTTGAATCAAAGATTCATTCCAAGTAGAAGCCATACAGGAAGCGGACGGAAAAGCGGTTGCGGGTGCTTTAGTTTTTGGATAGCCATTTGATTCAGAAAAATCATCATAGGCTCTAATACCATGAGGGCCATCGGAAACAATAAAATCTCTGATACCTAATCGCTTGATGCCATTAAAAAACCAAAGTCTTTTACCCGTTAGTAAAGACGCTTTTTCTTCAAGCGTCATTTCACTCATGATTTTTTTTATATCCATTTTAGTCCTCCTCGTAAGAGAGCCCATAACCTAATGGGAATAAAATCAAACTTTCATTGTAATTGGATGAATTGCTATTCATTCCAAGTGCACTGGCAAATTTTGGCCAAGTTACTGGTAATTTTCCTGTAAAGTTATAATCACCGTAAATAACATCTGCGATGCCCATACCTGCTTCAGATCCTGGTAACCAACAAGCAACAAACGCATCAAAATACTGGAGTTCTTGGTTAATAAGCATCGGTCTTCCTGAGAGTAATAACCCAATGACGGTTTTACCTAAACTTTTCGCAATCATCGCTTGTTCTAAAGCATCTGCGTTTCCGCTATCAGCGGTTGCACCCCTGAGGGTTGGGTTAAGGTTGTCTCCTTGCATTTCTGCGTAAGGACGTTCTGCTAACACAACAATCACAACATCCGCATCTTCTTGATCAGTAAATACGGTTGCGCCATTGCCAGCAGCGACTTGCCTAATACCGCCAATGATGGAAGTTCCTCTGGTTAATTTAGAATCATCGTTTCCTTGCCAACTAATGGTCCATCCACCGGTTTGTAAACCAATATTGGATGCCCCGTTGCCAATAACAGCGACATTTGTTTTCTTATTCAAAGGGAGTGCATTGTTTTCATTCTTTAATAAGACCAATGATTTTCTAACAGCTTCTCTTGCGACTGCACGATTCTCAAAGGTCGCAAAATTTTCATCATAAGATAAACGGTAATACTCGCCAGATTCTTCATCATAGAAATCATCATGGAATAATCCCATTTTGTATTTGATAATAAGGATTCTTCTTACAGCGTCATTGATTCGTTCTAAAGAAATATCTTCATTTTGGACTGCTAATTTCAAATTCGCAATGGTGTCTCTCCATGTGAAAGGTTCCATGAGCATATCAACCCCTGCGTTAACGGCAGAGACGATTTGAGTGTAATAATCGCCTGGTAGTTGTTTGATTGCGTCATAATCAGAGATGACATAACCATCAAAACCAAGTTCTTCTTTTAACACATCGGTAATCCAGTAAGAACTACCATGCATTTTTTGACCATTAATGGAACTATAAGAGATCATGACCGTATGAATTCCTGATTCAATAGCTGAAACATAAGGGGCTAAATGAATATCCCGAATTTCTTCTTCGGTTAATAATGCATTTCCTTGATCATCGCCATCATCGGTTCCGCCATCGGCGATAAAATGCTTCGCTGATGCGCCAACACAATAACTTTGAAGGCCATCAATATAAGCGCTCGATAAATCGACAACGATATCGGTGTTTTCCGATAACGATTCATAAGTTCTTCCCCAACCGATGTTTTGAACAACGGCTACAGTGGGAGCGAACGTATAATTTAATCCTGTAACTCTCACTTCTCTCGCGGTCACTAACCCGATTTTGGTCATTAAATCAGGATCATTGGCAGCTCCTAGACCAATATTATGCGGGAAGATAGTCGCATTTAACACGTTATTATGGCCATGAACTGCGTCAACGCCATAAATAACAGGAATACCTGATGAAGACGTACGCATGCCATCTTGATAGTTTTTGTACATTAAATACCAGTTGTAAGGAGCGTTGACTGCGGGGGCTGAACCGCCGCCTGATAGAATGGATCCTAAATTGTAGGTTGCTGCATCCGCTGCACTTAATCCATTTCTTTCGGCTTGGATCATTTGACCGATTTTCTCATCTAGGGTTAATCCAGCGAGTAAATTATCGATAAAATCATAATTCACTGTCAAATCATCGCAGTATGAACCTTGATAATTAACAACAGCAGTATCAGTTTTAAACGTCTTACTCGTGGTTGTTGATTGTGTTGTCGTTGTTGTCGTTGTCGTCGTCGTAGTTGTATCGTTGGTACAAGCAACGAACGCTAAACCAACAAAAATTGAAATCAGTAATAATAAGTATTTTTTCATTTAAACCTTCCTAATTTGGGATTTGCCAGACAAGGGTTGTCAGACTGCTTTTCGGTAACTTAGCCACAAAAAAATGGCCACGCCACTGAAATGTGACGTTTCTCTCAGCGCCATCATTGAATACGACCACTGATATTTTTCCAGTGTCGTCGATGAATGACGTTACGAGTAATGTAGAATTATTGACTTGGGTATGAATTCTTTTTGCTCCTATTTCAACGTATTTTGAGAAATGAGCAGTGACATAGGCATCAGCTTCTAATTCAAAACCTGCTGATCCATTTTCAGGAACTGTCACTAGACCAGTACAATTCGTACAACCCCCTAAATGGGTGTTGCCATACGGGTCCATCACTAAATTCCAGTAAGCCGTCCCCATCGCAAAACGGTTATAAGCTTCTGTATACATCCGGCGTACCGACCATTCGATATTGCTTTCAATATTTTGATAAGTTGTAATAGCTGTGCATTCCGTCATGTAGACTTCTAAATTTGGCGCGTCAGCTCTAAGATAATCGAGATAATCATACATATCGGAATCATCGCCGGTATAACAATGAATACCGACAGCGTCAACGTATCCAGCAGATACGGTATCAGAAATAACTTGCGTTGGAAACTTGATGATGTTTCCATTATTATCGACGGGATTATGGTCCCAAATCATAATTTTAGTGTCAAGACCTGCTTCTTCCAATAAAGGGCCCAAATAAAGCCCGACAAACTGACGTGTACTTGAAACTGTCCAAGTCATTCCGGGGTATTCGTATGATGCATAGTAAGGCTCATTTTGAACTGATAGATAATTAATTTCAATGCCTTCTAAAGCATAAGCTTGGATGAATTTAATTAAGTAATTGGCATAAGTTTCAAAATAAATGCTTTTTAAACTGCCTTGATAAAGACTATTCGATGTTTTCATCCATGCTGGAGCACTCCATGGCGCTGCCATAAATACAAGGTCTGGATTAATTTCTAAAGCGTCTTTTAAAACATCGATAATCACTTGATCTTTTTCAATTGTAAATTGGGTCAAATCTGGATCTGCGACATTACCGACCGTATCGTTATACGAATAATGTCCCATCGCCGGTGTGACATAATCGCTCGCCCCAACACAAAGTCGAATTAAACTGACATTCATACCATCTTCACCAAAAATGTATTCAATAATTTCATCGCGATCGACAGAATTATTGATTAAATAAGCGGATGAATAAGTTAAGGCAGCGCCAGTTCCACCAAACGGTTGATATTGTATTGAATCATCGATTGTAATTTGAAGTGTCGATTTAGATCCAGTGTTCCAATCGTTGATATTTTGTCCAATATTTGAAAATGCTAAGGTATTATTTGAAGCGAAAGCGGACACTTCTACTTGATTCACATCGATACTCGCTGTTGTCGATGAAGTCGTTGATGTGATCGAAGAGATGATTTCTGAAGCAGTGGTTGATAGCGTGGTTGTTTGTTCAGTACAAGCGGTTAGTATAAAGACAATTAATAACGATGATAAGACGACTAATAAGCGTCTCATGGTTTTAAAATACCTCTTTCAACTAATCCACGGAAATTCCAACCACTGTTATAATCACTGATTTTATACGACCAAAACACCCATCCAGTGATTTGATTATAGGCTTCTAATTGGGCCTTTGCGAACGCTTTTTCGAAAGCTTCTCTACCTTCTTTATACTCATACTGTCTTGCGCCTAAACTCCATTCACCGACAATCACAGGAACCACTTTTTCCATATCTTTCATTTCTTTGACAATTGTCTTTGGAAAGTTTAAAAATTCAGTGGTTTCCATTTTAAAGAATTGATCGCCAAAACATTGATAACGATGCGTATCTAAGATCACATTCTTCATTTTATTCTTGGTAAAGAATTCTTTCCAAGGTTCAAATCGGAAAGAATCGTGAAACACAATGAAAGTCTCCGGTTTCAATATCGGACGTAAACGTTGATAAGCACGAACATAAAAAGCTTGCATGAGCGCCATATCGATGGTCCAGTGCGGTTCATTCAATACTTGTAACGAATGAAGTGCTGGGTGATTTTTATAACGCAAAGCGATGTCTTCTAAAACATCGAGCGTGACATCTATATTTTTGGGGTCAAGATGCCATGTCAAAACACCATCAATTCCGCCATTATCAAAACCATTTTGCGAACCTGGCGCGGTATGAAGGTCAAGCATGACTTTCATGCCTTCTTGATGAATAAAATCCATGGCTTGATCAAGATAATGAATCGGGGTGACATAAGGATGTGGAAATTGATATTTATCTGGAAATAACCACCAAGGAATGGGGATTCTAACGACTTCAATTCCTTGGTTTTTGAGCCAGCGGATGTCTTCTGGAACAATCCATGTTTTCCAGTGCTCTTCTAACGCTTCTTTGGCATGTGGATGATGATTCACAAAAGAAGTCTCGCATCTCGCTTGAATCGGATATTGTTCGAATAATGAGGGTTTCATCCATTTTTCTAAGACGAACCATCCGCCTAAGTTAACTGCTTTTAATGGTTTCATTGAATTCTCCTATAATATTAATGTAATAATTGAACGTGCAGGGATTTGATATGTATCTGATTTTTGGTTGAGAACGGTTGAAAATTCTTGAGCAGTTTCTTTTGAATTCATAACGACGATCACGATTTCTCCGTTTGGATTCTTAAAGGCAACTGATAGGAGATTATCTGTCTTGTTTTGAAGTCCTAAACGCACGGCTCCTGGTTTCACATATTTTGAAATATGGCCGATGTAATAATAGGATGTTTCTTGGATAATTCTTTCTGGGAATATATCTAAAATAATCGGTGCATCACAAACGTTATTCACATGATTGGGTCCCCCTAAATTATCTAGGAATAAATTCCAATCAATGTAGCCTTGACAATGATTTAATAAATCACCCATCATATTTCTAGCATAACGTTCTCCCGATTCCCATTTGTATTTATGGGTACTGAAATCTTCAATGCAGCCTTCGGTGAATAAAAGCCCTTTATTTGGGAATAAATCATGGACTTTACCAACATTTTCAAACGCTTCAGAAACATACCAGTGGAAAGCAGTTCCCCAAACGTATTTTGCCGTTTCTGGATCTGATAAAATCGGTGTGACTCTTTCGACCATAACATCACGGTTATGATCCCATACTAATAGATTGACATCTTTAGCACTTGAATTTTTGAGGACAGGTCCTAAGTGATTCTTAACGAAATCACGTTCTTGAATCGCTGAATAAATGCAAGAGTCCCAACGTTGAACCGCAGCCGGTTCATTTTGAACTGATACACCCCAAATCGTCATGCCTTCTTTACGATATTCTTCAATAAATCTAACATAGTATCTAGCCCAAGCATCAGCGAATTCTTCTAACAAATGGCCGCCTCGAATCGGTGATTTGTTATCCTTCATAAAGGCTGGAGGCGTCCACGGAGATCCGAGCAATTGAATGGGTTGTCCTGCAATTCTTTCTGCATCTTTAATGGTAGGAATAACCCATATTTTATCTCTTGAAATATTGAAAGTTTTTAAATCTTTGTCGCCCTCTTCGATATACGTATAACTATTCAACGAAAAATCGCAACCATGGATAGATACACGTCCCATGGTATATCCAATGCCTTCTTCAGGATCAAAGTAAAGCTTTAATGCTTTTTCTCGAACTTCTTTCGAAACGCGGTAAAGATTGTAACAAGCTGATTCAGTAAATGCACCACCGAACCCTAAGATGGTTTGGTAAGTTTTGTCAGTCTCAATCGTTAAAACTTGATTTGAAACAGATTTTGATTTTAGTAAATGTGATACTTCACTTAAACGGTAGTTGGTGTCTTTCGCTGTGAGGATGACTTTAGACATATTATATTTCTCCTTTATATTTTTTATGTAACCATTTACATGTTTAATTATACAATAAATTGTATGCGATTTCAACCTTTGAAAAAACGAATTGATTTCGCCAAAAAAAATAGGTCAAAAAAGACCTATTTTTCAATGATGTCAAAATATCTTACGTATTCAATTGGAAATTCACAAGGGTATTCGTCAACGCCAACTTCTCCGCCCCATGAACCGCCGATCGCAATATTTAAAATGAGGTAATAAGGTTTGTCAAATGGCCAACCCGATATGGACGTATCATAACCTGATTCAAATTTGTCCCAACGCTTGAATGATTGACCATCGATAAAAAATTCAATATAATCTTTGGTCCAATCCATGGCATATTCATGAAATCCTTCAGTAATGCCTTTTACAACTTCAAAATGAGTTCTTTGCGTTCTTTTAACATGATTATAAAGTTCTGTATGTAAACTGACATGAATCGTTGACATCATCTTAGTGACGTGTTCCATTATGTCAATTTCACCACATTTTGGCCAAGGTGTACGGCTACCACTTTTTATATCAACTGGAAGCATCCAAATCGCTGGCCACGCCCCTTTTGAAGTCGGTAGTTTTGCTTTGACAGCGATACGGCCATATTGGAAATGTTTGCGATCAAAAGTTGTCATCCGGCAGGAAGTATAAGGACTATCCTCATATTGTTCGATTCGGCCTTGAAGCACCATTAATCCATCTTTAACATCAACATTTAAACCTTCGGTATAATATTGAACTTCGTTGTTGCCCCATTTTCTTGCGCCAATATCGTAATTCCATTTCTTTGGGTCTGGTTTGCCTATATAATCAAACTCATCGCCCCAGACTAAAAGATACTCTTTCATTTATTGAATTCTCCCTAATTTGATGGTAAATATTTGACTTTTAGTCACTGATTCTTTGTTAATTAAATAAGTATCCTTTTGAACTAATACGCCGTTAACGGATTCAATATGATATTCACCATAATTTAAATGATGATCATTTAGAAATTTGATTTCACAGAGATGCTCATTAATCATCGTATTGATAGAAACTGAACCATCGATAAAATCAGTCGATAACAGTTTTGGTTGTATTAATATATCACCATACTGACCTTTGATTCCAAAAATTTGTTCAATGTATGTCAATACCATCCATGAAGCTGAACCCGTTAAATAGTGATATAATCCTCGACCTGATTGATCGATATATTCCGATATTCCTGGTAACATTTTAGCCTTGTCAATATCAGCCATATATCGATAAAATGCATCGATAATTTTGCGACCTGCAAAGACAAATCCGTTGTCAAGTAAACTATAAGCATACATGATGGCCATATGTGAGAACATTGAACCATTTTCTTTGTGTCCATAGGCAAAGCCCATAAAACGTCCCATATCCATCGTATTTTCTTTGAAATTGGTGTTTAAACGCGGAATCATAATGGTAGGATCAGTCAAATGTTGATTGACTGCATTGACGATTTTTTCAATTCTTGAGGGTGAGGCTACATGACTCATCAAAACGAAAGTTTGTCCGGTTAACGTCATTTTTGGGAAAGACTTATCAGTCGACTCAAGACGAAGTCCTTGGTTGTTATAATAACCATTATACCAACCTGTTTGATCGTCTTGTTCGAGCCATTCATAAGCATTGATATGTTGAAATAATTGCTGATATTTAGCCATTAAATCATCAATGATATCTTGAATATTATATGTGATTAATTCACCAGATACTTGATGTTTGACAAGACTGAAGTACTTTTCTAACAACGTTCTTTTAACTTTTGGATTGCTATAATCAATTTGATCTTGAAGCGAACCGAATAAAATGGAAGATTCCTTTAACAAGCTTATTGTATCAATGTTTTTTGATTTCAAATATTTTAACAAGTTAGCGAGTTTTAATAAATTACCCGTATAGAGTGCGGTAAAAGCAACGGTTTCTCCCTTTTCCTTTGCCATATCCATGCCATCATTCCAGTCGGCATCTTCGATTCGAATATTACCGTGATCACCCACATTGAAGAAAGGTATGACGTTTTCTAACAAAAGATGTTCTAAGACACTACCGTGATAAATGTCATTGTTTGAATCTAATAAGAAATTACCTTGTGATTCAAAATATGCGGTATCGATTGAATGGGTATAATGTGTAAATTTATCTTTAAAATACGTTTGTTTTTCAAATAAGAAATCAATATCACCGGTACGGTTTAAATAGCGATCTACCGTTAATAACGGCCAAGCCGCATGGTCAGACCACACTCGAACAATTTTATTACGGTCTGCGTGGAATTCACCGCGAGCGATCCCCACAATGGTTGCGTTCGAACCATCGATTCTAACCCCTGCAAAATGGCCAAAAATATCTTCTCTTACACGGTGTGGTTCTTTGAAAATAAGCGATAGAGAATCTTGCCATAAATCGCGCCATCCTCTGCCTCCACGTCCATAATCATGGTGAGGTAAGAAGGAACAACCATATATACGACGCATCGTCGGTTGTAAACAAACCCATTTCGTCCATCCGGTTAATGAATCATCACCTAAATGGAAATCGATTGATTTTAATTGTTCTTTCCAAAAATCAAGTGATTGATTGAAGAGAGTATCAAATTGATTAAATGAGAGATATTGTTTAACTTGTTTTTTGAGCACATTCAACGAAGGTGACATGAAAATTCCAAAGAGAATCGTAAAAGAATCGTTTGGATTAAGTTGGACTTTGTCATAACCGAGTCCAGCTATAATGTCATACCCTTCGACTTGATCACCTACATGATATAATGCCGTTTGATCAATCCTCGGTGTCATTGGATAGAATAAATCATTCCCTTCTCCCACAAATTCGTTGAGGATAGGGGTGTAATGACTGACTTCCTCATGGCGGTTTGACTTAGAGAATACGCCATATAAGGCCCCATTATGACGATGACCGCGTTCGTCAAATTTCATTGAAGGTTCATTGACAATGCCGTCTTGCATAACATATCCACGGTTGAGTAAGGAAGTCACGTGACGATGATCACGAATATTATCTGCACTTCTGCCGTATAGTGGAACCCCAACAGTTGCTTTAACGTTTAAAGGTTGCTTTGACTTGTTCGTAAATGTCACTAGATGTAATTCAGCGTTCACATTTTCTGTTGGAACAAAACTTTTGACAGAAACTGAAAAACGGTCGTTTTCACGACACACTTCTTGATACACTAACCCACCTTTTAAAGTGACTTTATCAGGATTTAACTTTTGAAATGGAGTTTTTCCACTCGTTGACCATAAATCGTCATCGACTCGAAAAAAAACATTTCTGCTTGGAATCGAATTGACTAAATCTTCGGATGATACCGGTGCCAAAGCATAATGATGTTGGTCTAGTTTTGTGTCTCCGCCTAAATTGGGCGAAATCGCTGACATAATCCCAGATTCATTAAACAAAGGCATGTAAAGATAATTGAAATCTTGTGCGTTTTCTAAAAGAAACTCTCCAGATTTTTTAATTTTTAATTGATGGGTCATGGCTTTTACCTCTCATGATATGTAACCGTATACATACCAACATTATATCATACGATAACCTATAATGTAAAGCCTTTGAAATAGAAAAAAGACCAACCAAAAAAGGTTAGTCTTTATATAATAAAATTTAACTTCTAAGCTTTGATGAATTGATTGACATCCATCACGAAAATGGTCGCACCACCAACTTGAACTTCAACTGGAGTAGATGAGAAAATACCAAATTCACTGGATATCGCATTCGGAACCAATTTGGTCCGACGTTTAGACATTTCACTGATGACTTGAATACATTTATCCAACACGTCTTCTTGTACACCAACGAGAATCGTCGTATTTCCACTCATCAAAAAACCGCCAGTCGTTGCTAGCTTTGTCACAAAGAAATTTTCCTTAATCAATGTTTTGATGACTTTGTTGGCATCTTCATTCGAAACAATTGCCAGAACTAGTTTCATACATAACACCGCCTTTCTCGTATTTTAACATAACCATTTCAAAAATAA
>CAYIYY010000024.1:0-11800 GCA_964367605.1 uncultured Candidatus Izemoplasmatales bacterium
TTACATCTGACTCAAAATTCATTTTGATGATATGACCTGTTTTATCCTTTATTTTCCACTGATTATTAACATTCTCAAACGTTAATTTAATTTCACCAAAATTAAAAGCAGAATGTGTAGTTTGTAATACGAGCGTATCATTTATGGTTCCTTTTGTCTCATTGTGTTGATGACCGGTTAATAAAATATCGATTGGTAATTCATTGGCGATTTTATAACCTTCATTTTCAGAGGATTTTCTTCCTAACGGAATACCCGTTTTAATATCTCTTTCAATTCCTCCATGGTATAAAATGACTAAACAATCAACCTTATCTCTTATTTCGTTTACAACGCTTTGAATACTTTCAAATGCATCAAGGAATTTAAAGTGAGTTATGTTATTTGGTTTTTCCCAGTTTGGAACGGCTTGAGTAACTGCACCAATAATTCCAATTTTAATTCCGTTTTCTAATTCCTTGATTTCATAAGGTTTACAATAATACTCATTCCTATATAAGACATTGCAACAAAGAAACTCATGATTTGATTCCTTGATGAATTTGTCCAATATTTTTTTTCCATAATTAAAATCATGATTTCCTAAAGTTGAGTAATGATAACCTAGATGATTCATGACTTGACTTGTTGGCGTTATTGAATGTGTTTCGTTCGCAAGCCAGTAGTTCATCAAAGGTGATCCTTGTAATATGTCACCATTATCAAGTAACAAGTAATCATTATTAATCGTTTCAAGATAGGTTTTCAAGCGCGAAAGACCTTTTTGGTCTTTTGACATCGTTGAAAAATTATCAGGAATCAAAGACCCGTGAACATCAGAGGTGTATAAAATTTTAAATTTATATTCATTCATTCAATTCACCCAAATCATTCGTGGAATTCATTCATTTTATGTTATATGATAATTATATCAAAATTTTTCGATAAATGTTTTAAATTAAGACTTGAATTATACGTATGTATTTATTACAATAGACACGGGTATAACCCAAAAAATATATAGGAGGGAAATATGAAGAAGTTATTAAGTGTTTTGTTTTTATTCTTAGCTTCAATCGCTCTCGTCGCTTGCGGCGGTAACGATGCTAGTGACCCAGATGTAATCAAAGTGCAATTCGTACCATCGAACACCGCATCAGAAATCATGCTTAAGACCTATGTATTAGAAAGATTATTAGAAGACGAAATCCCTGGAAAAACATTCGAAATCTCTGTAGGAACAGACTACAACGCTGTTGTTGAAGCAATGGCTGCTGGTCAAGTACATGTTGGATTCTTAACAGCCCAACAATATGCTTATGTTACAACAGAACGTCCAGGAACTGCAGAAGTTATTTTAACATCTGTTAGAGCTGCCTTAGAAGTTCAATTGTTACCTTTTGATCAACAAGTAGCTGCTATGAACGCTGCTGGATATACCGGTCAAAAGAGCACAACTGAAACAGTTACATCTTATGCATCTATATTAGTTGTTAAAACATCAACTTACAATGTTGCAGGTGATGCTCAAATCAAGACTGTTGAAGATTTAGCTGGTAAAACAGTTTGTACACAATCAACGACTTCAGGTGCTGGTTATGTATATCCATCAGTATTACTTGACACATACGATTTGAAATTTGTTACTGGCGAGCCAGTAGCAGCGAACGGTGAAGTTAAAGCTTTAAATCTTGGATCAGGTTATCCAGGAGCTGTTACAGCTTTAATGGAAGGCGATTGTGATGCAGCGTTCTTATTCCAAGATGCTAGAGATAATGCTACATTATTAGAAACTTATCCAAACTTATTCACGGAAACTAGAGTAGTTGCATTATCACCAGCTATTTATAATGACACTATTTCTGTTGTTCCAGCATTAAAAGATTCTTTAAAAGAAGCAATCCAAAATGCTTTCATCCACATTGCTACGACTGAAGAAGGATTAGCAGCTATTAGCGTATACAGCCATACTGGATACAAAGTTGCCGTTGATTCAGACTATGATGGTGAAAGAGTCGTTTATTTATTCAAGAAAGAAAACTTGTCATAATATTAATGGAGGCTCCAGTCTATGATTAAATTCACCCACGTCGACAAGATATACCCTAACGGGTTTCAAGCATTAAAAGATGTGAATCTTGAAATAAACGATGGAGAATTTGTGGCTATCATTGGTTTATCTGGAGCGGGAAAATCGACCTTACTTAGAGCGATTAATAGAATGCATCCGATTTCAGCTGGTCAAGTTTTAGTGAACGGCGAAGATATGAGCAAGTTGGAGGGGAAAGAATTAAGAATGATGCGTAGCCGCATCGGAATGATTTTTCAATCCTTCAACTTGGTCAAACGGATGTCTGTTTTTAAGAATGTGCTGGCGGGTAGAGTGGCCTACCACTCTACTCTTGTCACATTATTAGGCACTTTTCCGCAAGAGGATAAAATTATTGCCCTTGAAGCGTTAGATAAAATGGGTATTTTAGAAAAGGCGTTTGTTCGTGCTGACCAACTTTCTGGAGGGCAACAACAACGTGTTGCTTTAGCGAGAGCTTTAGCACAAAATCCAACGATTATACTCGCAGATGAACCCGTCGCATCACTTGATCCGGTTACAACCGTTCAAGTTATGGACGATTTTAAAAGAATCAATTCAGAATTTAAAATTACGATTGTTGCGAATATGCATCATGTCGACTTAGCAATGCAATATGCAACTAGAATCATCGGCATTAAAGAAGGGGTTATCGTCTTTGATGGACCCAATAAGTTAGTTACACCTGAAATACTTGAAATGATTTACGGAAGAAAATTAACCAAGGAAGATGTGCTCGAAGCTGAGCCTGTAGAACTTAAAAATGCCTAGTTCAATCATGGTTCTTCCTAATGGAAAGACAGTTGTCAAACCAGCGAACAAAACATGGATTTATGCCGTCATTGTTGTGCTCGTTTTTTTTGCTTGTTTCTTTGTTATTCCGGTTGATTTTGGTTCGATTCGATTTGATCAAACTTTAGTTATTTTAGAAATGTTGTTTACACCTGCACCAGGCAAAACATGGATTGATTATTTTTCTTATATGTTAAAAATCGATCAACCAATTATGGAAACCATTCGGATGAGCTTTGGTGGAACAGTCATTGGAGCGGTCTTAAGTTTACCTTTCTCGTTTCTTTGTTCGAAAAACATTGTCAAAAATAACTTTGTTAATAAGTTCTTCCGCATTTTTATGAATTTTGTCAGAACTATTCCGACGTTAGTCGTTGTCGTCATCGTTGCTTTCTTCTTTGGATTTAACGTTTTGACCGCGATTATCGCGATTGCCATCTTTACCTTTGGAATTATGACAAAAATGCTTTACGAAACTATCGAAACTGTCGATATGGGACCTTTTGAAGCGTTAGAAGCATGTGGGGCTAATCAAACCAAAGCTTTTAGTTTCTCTGTGCTTCCTCAAGTATTCCCAATTTATCTCAGTTACTTCATATATACGTTTGAAATTAACGTCAGATCAAGTGTTGTTTTAGGTTACGTTGGTGCTGGGGGCATCGGGGTAGTTATTAATGATTCAGTTGGACTATATTATGACCGTATTGGGGCAATCGTCATCGTCTTGTTTGTGATGGTTATTGCCATTCAGTTATTCTCGAGTTGGATTAGGAGTAAATTACAATGAAAAAGCCCATTTCTCCTGAACGTTTAACGGTCGCAATCCAACTTAAAAATCAACCCCCAAAATGGTTATACAATAGTTTGCTTTTCATCGTTATAGTCGTTTTAGTAATCTATTCATTCAAAGGCGTTGCATTTAGTCCTGAAAGAATGGCAAATTTTTGGCCATCTTTGAAAGTAATGATTAATGGATTTCTTCATCCAAATACTGAGTTTTTATTTGGTTTAGATGATGCGTCTGTTCCATACTTAACATTACAAACGATTGGAATTGCTTTTGCAGGAACACTTATTGCGGCGATATTAGCTTTACCAATTGGTTTTATCTCGGCTCGTAATGTAACAGGAAAAGCATCCAAAGTTGGAGAGGTTGTCTTAATTGCAATTCGTACTTTTCCGGAAATTATATTAGCCTTAATTTTAATTCGTATTTTTGGACCAGGCGCATTGACGGGTACCTTAACCATAGGAATTCACTCCGTCGGTATGTTAGGCAAATTATTCGCTGAATCAATTGAAAACATGGACCGCGGTCCGATTGAAGCACTAGACGCTGTCGGTGCCAATTTGTGGCAAAAAATCCGTTATGGAATATTACCTCAAGTATTACCTGACTTTATGTCGATTACGTTATACCGATTTGATATCAATGTTCGTTCTGCGACCATTCTTGGTGTTGTATCAGCCGGTGGACTTGGAACGCCACTGATATTCGCAACCAGAGAATGGAACTGGTCAACACTTTCTTCGATTATGATTGCGATTATTATCATGGTTGTTACTGTAGATTTGATATCTGGTAAATTACGTTCAAAACTCGTATAAAATAAGTAGCGGACTGAGTATAAACTCAATCCGCTTTTTCTATGCTTTCAATCGTTCTTGTAAGGCTTTAAATTCGTCTTTGATTGCTTGAGGTAGTTTATCTTCAAAACGTTCATAATAAGCTTCTATCGAAGCACATTCTTTTTTCCATTCTGCTTTATCAACATTGAGCAATTCTTTAATAGCAGTCTCAGAAATATTTAAATTCGATAAATCTAAATCTGAAGGATCTGGAATATAGCCAATGGGGGTTTTGACACCATGGACTTGATTGTCGCAGCGTTCGAATATCCATTTTAGGATACGACTATTTTCTCCATACCCCGGCCATAAGAAATGATTGAATTCATCTTTTCTAAACCAATTGACGTAATAAATTTTAGGTAGTTTATCTGGCTTTGTCATTGATTCAATATCAAGCCAGTGTTTTAGATAATCACCCACATGATAACCAATAAAAGGTAACATCGCAAAAGGATCTCTTCTCACTTTTCCAATGTTATCTGAAATCGTCGCAGCGGTTATTTCGCTTCCCATGATAGAACCCATGAAGATGCCATGTGGCCACGAAAAACTTTCGTGAATTAATGGGACGGTTGTAGGTCTCCTACCACCAATTAGAATCGCACTGATTGGTACGCCATTTTCTGCTTCCCAATCACTGGCGATAACCGGACATTGGTCGGCTCTAACGGTAAATCTAGCATTTGGATGTGCCGCAGGTGTCGTAGAGATACCTTTGTACCAATCCTTGCCTTGCCAGTCGATTAAATGGTTGGGAGCATCATATCCAATGCCTTCCCACCAAACATCACCCTCATCGGTTAAGGCAACATTGGTAAATATCGTATTATATTCAATGGCTTTCATGGCATTATAATTGGTTTGATAAGAAGTTCCTGGTGCAACTCCAAAGAAACCTGCTTCTGGATTAATGGCGTATAATCTTCCATCTTTTCCAAATTTCATCCAGGCAATGTCATCGCCAACGGTTTCAACTTTCCATCCTGGAATCGTTGGGGTTAACATTGCTAAATTGGTTTTTCCGCAAGCTGAAGGAAATGCACCAGTCATGTATTTAACTTTTCCTTCAGGATTGGTTATTTTCAAGATGAGCATGTGCTCTGCGAGCCATCCTTCATCTCTTGCCATGGCGCTAGCGATTCTTAAGGCAAAACATTTTTTTCCTAATAATGCATTACCACCATAACCTGATCCATAACTCCAAATCAGTCTTTCATCAGGAAAATGACTGATATATTTTTGTTCGATTGGAGCACATGGCCACAGAGGATCGATTTGATTATTTTCAAGCGGATAACCTACTGAATGAAGACAAGGGACAAAATATCCATTTTCTCCTAAAACTTCGAGAACTTTTTTTCCAATTCTTGTCATGATTCTCATATTGACAGCGACATAAGGACTATCGGTAATATTAATACCAATTTTTGATAATTTTGAACCAATCGGTCCCATTGAAAATGGAATCACATACATGGTTCTGCCATGCATCGAACCTTGATACAAAGCTTTCATTGTTTTCTTTAGTTCAGTGGGATCAATCCAATTATTCGTTGGACCAGCGTCGCTTTTTTTATTTGAAGCAATAAAAGTTCTATTTTCAACTCGCGCAACGTCGGATGGATCACTTCTAAATAAGTAACATCCCGGTCGCTTTTCTTGATTTAACAAAATAGCAGTTCCGTTTTTTACCATCATTTCAAGTAAATCTTGATTTTCTTTCTCTGAACCATCCAGCCATTTGACGTTACTTGGTTCACAAAGATTCCTTATTTCATCAACCCAGGCTAATACGCCTTTATGATTTGTCATTCTAACGCCCCTTTTCACTATCACTATGATAGCACATTTACAAAAGAGTGGGTTACAATTCAAAATTTGACTGAATGAAAATTTTTTCATTGTTTTCACAACTGATAAGTTATGAATAATCATCGTTTTATGCGATAATGAATATAATTGAATAATTGAATAGAAAGGACCTATGGAATGAAAAATACTTATGCAATGCCGCCGTATAAAATCAAAATGGTTGAACCAATTCGTTTAATCGATAAAGAAGAACGAGCAAAACGATTAAAAGAGGCTGGCTATAATCCTTTTAAACTACGCAGTGAGGATGTTTTTATTGATTTGCTTACAGATTCCGGAACAGGAGCTATGAGCCATTTTCAATGGGGAGCTTTAATGCAAGGTGATGAATCTTATGCAGGTTCAACCAGTTTTTACCGTCTTGAATCAGTAGTTAAAAACATTACAGGATATCAATACATTATGCCCGCTCATCAAGGTAGAGGAGCAGAACAAGTCGTAATTCCAGCTTTGTTAAAACATCCAGATATGATTTTTATCTCTAATACGCATTTTGATACCACAAGAGCACACGTTGAAATCGCAGGTGCAATCGCTTTAGATGCCCCTGTCAAAGAATCGTGTGAGACGCTCAAATTTCATCCTTTCAAAGGAAATTTCGATTTAGTCAAATTAGAAGAAATAATTCTATCCTATAAAAAAGAAAATATCGCAGGTATTATTGTCACCATTACCAATAATTCTGTGGGTGGACAACCAGTCTCAATGGAAAATATTCGTGCAGTTAGAAAGATTGCGAACCATTATGGCATTAAAGTCATTATCGATGGTGCAAGGTATGCAGAAAATTCGTATTTTATCAAATTAAGAGAACCAGAATTTGCACATAAATCAGTCAGAGAAATCGCGAAAGAAACTTTTTCTTATGCCGATATCTTTTTGATGAGCGCGAAAAAAGATGGGTTAGTCAACATCGGTGGTTTAATCGCGATTAGAGATGACTTTGAATTGTTTAGACAATGCCAAACAAGGATTGTTCCAATGGAAGGATTCCCAACCTATGGCGGTTTAGCTGGCAGAGACATGGAAGCGTTAGCGGTTGGATTAGATGAAGCATTATCAGAAGATTATTTAGCTTATCGTCTCGATGAAGTTAAATTTTTAGGGGATAAATTAAGAGAAGCTGGTGTTCCAATTCAATACCCAACTGGTGGACACGCTGTCTTCGTTGATTGCGGATTAATGTGCCCTCATATTCCATATGATGAATTCCCCGCTCAAGCCGTAACAAATGAACTGTATTTAGAGGGCGGCGTTCGTGCCGTTGAAATTGGATCATTATTGTTAGGAAGAGATCCTCATTCTGGAATCAATAGAAAAGCGGATCAAGAGTTTATGAGACTCACCATTCCAAGAAGAACCTATACATTCCAACATTTAGAATATGTCGCTGAAACATTAATCAATGTCTATCAAAGAAGAGATAAAATAAAAGGGCTGAAATTTGATTACGAATCACCGATTTTACGCCATTTTACATCAACTTTCATTCCAAAAAACTAAATAAATAACAATTAATAATAGAGCGCGCCGACGATTTAAATAATTGTCGGCGCGTTTCATATTCATGTCCTTTGATATTGAAAACAATTAATGCTATAATATAATCAGAAGTGGTGATATGTATGAAATACAAAAAAATAGACAAAGCAAAACTTAAAGATATCCTGACGCCACTTCAATATCATGTGACGCAGGAAAATGGAACTGAACCGCCTTTTAGAAATGAGTACTGGGATAATTCTGACCCCGGTCTTTATGTTGATATCGTTTCGGGAGAACCTTTATTTACTTCGTTAGAGAAGTTTGATCATGGTTGCGGATGGCCTAGTTTCACCATGCCAATCAGCGAGATTGTAACAAAAAACGACTTTAACTTTAACATGGTTAGAACCGAAGTAAGAAGTATGGTTGCGGACTCGCATTTAGGTCACGTTTTTGAAGATGGACCCAAAGATAAAGGTGGATTTAGATTTTGTATTAATTCGGCGGCGTTAAGATTTATTCCCGTTTCCGATTTAGTAAAAGAAGGATATGGTGAATATTTACACCTGTTTCAGGAATGAGGATTTAAATGCTTAGAACCGTTATTGAGATGCAAAAACAAAAAAAATATTTGATATCTGGCATTGCTTTTTTTAGTATCTTTATGGTGATTTATTATATGCTTGATCGACTCAACGGCGGATACATTGAAATGAAAGTCGAATACGGATTATATTTGGTCATCATCAACATTTTATTAAATGTGATCATGGCTCTAACCAGTGCAACGATGATGAATTTCTCGACGGCGTTTTTATCACTTTCAGGAAAAGAAGGCAAAGGAACTTTCTTTGGTAATATTGCGGTATTTTTCGGGATGTTAACTTATGGATGTACCTCATGTGTCGTGGCTTTTTTTGCAGCCATTGGTATTACTTTATCGGTTGCAGTCTTGCCACTAGCTGGCTTACCCTATAAGCTCATAGCCTTTGTAATTTTAATGATTGGTTTTGGCTGGTTAGTACTAGAAATCAAGAAAGGCAAATGCAAAGTCAAAAAAGTCGATATTAAAACTGATAATCAAACACAATGAGACACCCTAGGATGTTTCATTTTTAATTTTTATGTGATGATAAGCATTGATATCTTTACTTTATCCGACTGTGATGATATACTTTTTTCTAGACCTATGCATAGGGAGGACTTGTTAGTATGAAAAAAACTTTACCAAGAAAATCAATCTTTTTAATTTTATTTATGTCAATGGCATTTCTGTTCGCAGCTGCGATGATTATCATCGAGTTATTACCCGATCCTGTACCTGAATTTCAAGCAGTGAATGATACCGTTGAAACCAATGAAGATACGGCTTTAACGATCAAAGTCTTAGATAATGATCTTGACCTTGATAAAGAAACGTTAGAAATCACAGAATTTACCCAATCAGCTCATGGGAGAGTTGCCAAAACGACGACAGGATTAAGATATATTCCAAACGTCAATTATTTTGGTGAAGATACCTTCACTTATACAATTAAGAATTCTCTAGGAGCAACCTCGACCGCAACGGTTACAATCAATGTTAAGTCAGTGAATGATACGCCAAATGCCAACCGTGATTACTATACAACAACGCAAAACGTCAGTGCGTTAATTGATGTCTTAATTAATGATACTGATATTGATGGTGATGACTTAACGATTCAAAGCTTTTATGATTTACCAAATAACGGAACCATCGTGATTGAAGATGGAAAAATCAGATATACACCCAATGAAGGTTTCATTGGTGTTGATGAATTTGCATACCGTGCAAAAGATTCAAGTGGTGCTTCTGATACAGCGATTGTTACAGTGAGTGTATTAGCCCCTCAAGACTAAAAAATAAGAAGCCCAAATCCGGTTAAAGATTTGGGCTTTTTTTATGCATCAACGCCTAAGAATAATTTAATGAGGGTACCTATTCCAAAGGAAATGACTGCGACACCTAAACTAATGAAAATCATTTGCCAGAAACGCTTTTTGAATGGAATGCTTTTGGCGACGGAGATGTAATAATTAAAAAACAATATGATTAATACAACAACGCCTAACATAACACTTAATGAAATAAATTTATTCGCAATTAATAAATACGGCAATACCAATAATATGACGGTGATAAAATAGGCAATGCCTGTATAAATTGCCGATTTTTTTGCATTAGGTAAATTATCAGCTTTGGCACTCAAATACTCACTAGAAGCCATGGATAATGAAGCAGCTATTCCAGTAATTAATCCTGATAAACTGATTAATAAGGGATCGGATAGTGCAAAAGTGAGTCCTGCTAACGTACCGGTTAATTCAACTAATGCATCGTTGAGTCCTAGAACCATTGAACCGACATAATTCAACCGTTCTTCATCTAGCATTTCAATGAGTTCTATTTCATGACTGTCTTCTTCTAAAGCAATAGAAGCAGCTTCGTCGATATATTCACCGATTGAATCATAGAATTTCTTTGATTTGTCTTCGCCCATTTCCATCAATTTTAAGGTGAAGGTGAAACCGAGAAAGAAGTTCAATATCTTATAGATAAAGACTTTAAATTTATATGTTGAACCGAGTTCACCTAAATACATAGTCCAAATATCGTAATGATTTTTTTCTTGTTGGGCAATACGTTCTAATATTGCTTTATTTTCTGAATTTTTCATTCTTTTCGCAATGGCTTTATAAACGTAATAACCGGTTAATTCATCTCTTTGCATTGCTTTGATTTGTTTCTTGATATGTGCTGGATATTCTTTCATATTTAATCCTCCAAATTATTATTTCATCATAAGTATAGACCTGATTTCAATAATTCTCAACCGTTATGCAGTTATATGATTGTGTTTTTTTAAAAATAATGTTTGACATTTACGTTACGTAAAGGTTTATACTATAACTAAAGGAGTTGAGCAAATGGATTACACCATCAAAAAATTATCTGAACTCGCTGGTGTGAGTGGAAGAACGTTACGATTTTATGATCAGATTGGATTATTAAAACCGAAGTATATCAATGATTCTGGTTACAGAGTATATGGCGATAATGAGGTTGACTTATTGCAACAAATACTTTTCTTTAGAACACTTGGAATGCCGCTTGAGTCAATCAAGTTAACGATTCTAAGTCCCAATTATAATCCGATAAAATCATTAGAAATGCATTACGAAAAATTAGTTAAAGAAAGAGATTATCTCGAACAATTGTTATCAAATATACAATTGACGATTAAGTCAAAAAAGGAAGGGTTACCCATGGACAATCATTTAAAATTTAAAGCATTAAAAGCAAAACAACTAGAAGAAAATGAAAAGAAGTACGGAAAAGAAATAAGGGAAAAATATGGGCATGATACTGTCAATGAATCCAACAAAAGATTTAGTGACATGGATCATAAAACCTATCAAAATGCGGATGAATTATCCAAAAAAATCTTTGAATATTTACTCAAAGCCATGGATCAATCTGATATAACTTGCGAAGAAGCAAAACAAGCAGTTATGTATCATAAAGAATGGTTGATGATATATTGGAAAGAATATTCTGTCATCGCACACCGTGGATTAGGAGACATGTATATTAGTGATGAACGTTTTAAATCTTTTTATGATACAACTAGAGTTGGAGCTGCACAGTTTTTAAGAGATGCGATCTATCATCACACATCTGTATAATGAATGAAGCTAGGGAGATCCTAGCTTATTCTTTTTTTAGAAAGAAAAAAATGTTTAGGGTTGCCAAAAAGGCTTACATTTATGATATAATCTATCATCAAGGAAGGTATACATGATGATCTTAAAAGAAAAAATTCTTCATATTTTACTTCAATTGTTTTATAATTCTCGTTTTAAATTCGACTATTCTTATGACAACTTTGATCAAAAGCGTTTTGATCCTTATGTTCTACTGGGAAACCA
>CAYIYY010000025.1:0-11742 GCA_964367605.1 uncultured Candidatus Izemoplasmatales bacterium
TCAAGTTTTGGATTAAGAGATAAAAATGGCGCAATTTTAGAGTTTTATCCTGCTAATTTAGCGTATCTTTATGTCTCAAAAATAGGTTTTAGAACCTTCGTTAAAGTCAATGGAACTTTAACCGAATGTTTTAAACCGGATGATGAAACCCCAATAAGACGGATGGAAATTGGTCAAAGTGAGTTTTCACTCGTTGAAAACAATCCTTTGACGAATTTAGAAACAAAAGTCACGTATTTCGGATTACCGAACGAACCTGTAGCTGGATTGGTCAGAATGGTGGATATCACCAACCATAGTGATCAAAGTATTGATTTAGAAGTGTTAGATGGCATTAGCCAAATATTACCTTCAGGCATTGACTACGGCGGGTATAAAGCCATTTCTAACTTATTAAGAAGTTGGATGAACGTTGAAAATTTAGAGCGTAAAATCGCATTTTATAAACTTCGTTCCTCAACGGGTGATGAAGCCGAAATGAAAGTCACGAAAGACGGCAATTTCTATTTGTCGTTTGTGAATGATACGTTAACCACCCCGATCGCTGATATGGATTTAGTTTATGGTTATGATACAGCCATGAATCATGCGGCGAATTTTGCCTCAATGGACATTGATACGTTAGTCAAACAACCGCAAGTCACGGAAAATAAAGTACCTTGTGGCTTTACGCCGGTTAAAATCACGTTAAAACCGAATGAAACAGTTAAAATAAGAACAATGATTGGGTATACCCATGACATTGAAACCATTAATGGATTAGCTTCTTCCTTTGGAAAAGCCGATTATTTTGAGAAAAAAAGAAATGAAGCGCAAGCTGAAATCGATTTACTTCTTCAAGATGTGACGGTTAAAACCGCCAATCCATTATTTGACGAATATATCCGGCAAAATTATTTGGATAATCTCTTAAGAGGGGGTTACCCGATGACCATTGAAGCCAAAAAAGAAAAATTTGTTTATTATCTTTATAGCCGTAAACACGGTGACTTAGAAAGAGATTATAACTTCTTTTCAATTGCGCCTGAATATTATTCACAAGGCAACGGTAATTTTAGAGACGTTTGTCAAAACCGTAGAAGCGATGTATTATTCCATCCCGAAACCGGTGATTACAATATCAGAGTCTTTGGTTCTTTAATTCAAGCGGATGGTTATAACCCGCTTTCAATCAATGGATCAACGTTTGAAATCGATAGTAAATCAAAAATTAAAGAAATTGTTTCGAGTGCCATCTTAAATGATGACGGAACGATTGAGAAACTATTATCAGGCAAATTCACACCTGGTTCCATCATCAATACCATGGCAAGCAAAAACATTCGTTCTAATCTTTCCGATATGGAATTGTTTGAGACCATCTTAAGCCATGCGAAACAAAACTCAGAAGCAAGCTTTGGCGAAGGGTACTGGGTTGACCACTGGACTTATATTCTAGATTTAGTTGAAAATTATTTATCGGTGTTCCCTGAAAAAATTGAAGAATTACTTTATCAAAATCATGAATACCGTTATTTTGATAGTCCGGTATCCGTTTATCCAAGAAATGAAAAATATGTATTAGATAAATCTGGAGTTGTTCACCAATATGGGGCTTTAAGACATCCGGACCATGAGAAAATTCAAAAATGTAAATTGAACGAACATGGAACCAATTGGTTAAAATCAACCAAAGGCGAATTATTGACTACCAATTTAGCGTCGAAATTATTCTTGCTTGCATTTAATAAATTCGCTTTATTAGACCCAGAAGGTTTAGGCGTTGAAATGGAAGCGAATAAACCCGGTTGGAATGATGCGATGAATGGACTACCTGGCATCTTCGCCTCTGGCGTCAGCGAAACCATTGAATTAGCGAGATTAGTGAAATTCTTAAATAACGCTCCTTTATTAGGCGATTTGGAATTACCAATTGAATTCTTAGACTTCATGCATCAAGCAGATCAAATTAACACAACGAACCGTTTTGATTATTGGAATCAAATGTCTGATGCAAGAGAAGACTACCGCGAGAAGATTCGTTTTGGTTCGATTGGAACGAGTGTCATTAGTGCAGCGAGCGTTAAAGGTCTCTTAGAAAAAATGAGAAAGCATTTAGACCTTGCGATTGACCGCATTTATCAAATTGGTGAGGGGATTGTCCCGACTTATCTTTATTACCACGCAACCAAATTTGAAGTCTTAAAAGATGCATCTGGCAAAGATATCATCGGACATTACGGATTACCACTTGTCAAAGTTCATGAATTTAAACGAGATCAATTACCGAATTTCTTAGAAGCACCCGCCCGTTTCTTAAAATACAGCGTCGATGTTCATAAAAACAGAGCGATGATAGCGAAGATTAAAACGACGGGTATTTATGACGATGTCTTAAAAATGTATAAGACCAGTGATGATTTAGATGCGTATGGTTTTGAAATTGGCCGAATTAGAGCTTTTACCAAAGGTTGGTTAGAAAGAGAAGCGAACTTCTTACACATGACGTATAAGTATTTGCTTGGTATTTTAAAATCAGGTAATTACGATTTGTTCTTTGAAGAAGCGAAAGATAATTTAGTATGTAACTTAGATCCTTTGAAATATGGTCGTTCGACGTTAGAAAACTCAAGTTTCATCGCTACGTCCAATAATCCAAATCCCCATTTACATGGACAAGGATTTGTGTCGAGATTATCCGGTTCAACCGCTGAAATGTTATCGATTTATACCGTCATGTTCTACGGTAAGAAAATGTTTAGTTTGAATGATGGAAAATTGCAGTTACAATTAAAACCGATTCTTTCAAAAGACTATTTCTTAGATGGCAAAGTCTCTGTAACTTTATTTAATCAAACGGTGACTTATTTGAACCCAACAAATAAAGATACTTTTGAATTAAAACCTGTGAGCTATCGCTTGAAAAACAAGGGATTAGAAGATGTTTTCATAACAGGAGAGTATTTACCAGAAGATGCGGCTAAACGCGTTAGAAACGGCGAATTTGAGCAAATTGAGGTTGTTTTAAAATAAGTTGAAGCTATCGTCTACGGACGATGGCTTTTTATTTGATAAATGATGAGACAGGAGAATGCCGTTTTAGATAAAATCAAATTAAATAATAGTTAATATTTTAGCAATATATTGACAAAAACGCATAAAAATGCTAATATATAAGCACTATGAGAAAAATATTAGATATCAGTGACTTTGTGAATGTCACAACAGAACAAAAGGTTACAAACACCTTAGTTGAACGATTTAAACAAAGACGGAAAGAATTCGGATTAACTCAAAAAGAATTAGCTCAAAGATCAGGGGTTAGTTATGGATCAATACGGAGGTTTGAGTCCAATGGTGATATTTCCCTCAATTCGCTTATAAAAATCAGTTCTTCAATAGGATGTTTAGAGGATTTTAATGCATTATTTAGTAACAAAATAATTAAAAACATAAAGGATCTCTAATGATGAATATTGATATAAAAAAAATCGTTGTTAAATATAATCAGAAAACAGTCGGATATTTAGCTGAGTTAGAGAATCGTCGTATCGCATTTCAATATGATGAAAAGTGGGTAAAGGATGGTTTTTCAATATCCCCATTTTCTTTACCACTTAGTGATAAGGTCTACATTTCAACTTCAAACCATTTTGATGGACTATACGGGGTGTTTAACGATTCATTACCAGATGGGTGGGGAGAATTGTTAGTGAGACGTATGCTTGCGAAAAATGGAATTAATTTTGACAGATTATCGCCGCTCACAAAATTAACGCTTCTGAGTCAAAACGGTTTAGGCGGACTCAATTATGAACCTGTTCAAGTTGTCAATCATGAAATTGAAAATTTCGACCTTGATTACCTATCAGATGAAATCAAGAAATTAATCGATGATATATCAAACAATTATAATCTAGATTACTTATTTGAATTCGGTGGATCAAGTGGTGGAGCAAGACCAAAAGCACACATCCGCTTTCAACAAGACGATTGGATTATAAAATTTCCAGCGAGTATGGATCCTAAAAACATGGGTTCTTTGGAATATGATGCTAATCTAAAAGCCCAAAAATCAGGAATTAAAGTGAATGAATTCAAATTATTTCCTTCAAAACGCTGTGAGGGGTATTTTGGTGTAAAAAGATTTGATCGAATTAAAGATGTCCGGATACACATGATTTCGCTGTCTGCACTCCTTGAAACATCGCACCGAATTCCGAACCTCGATTATATGCATCTCTTTCAAGTTATTCAAAAAATAGCCATTAATCAAGATGATCTTTATGAAGCTTATCGCAGAATGTGTTTTAATGTGCTTTTTCAAAATAAGGATGATCATGGCAAGAACTTTGCATTCCTCTATGATGAGCAAAAAAAGGGATATGTTCTTTCTCCTGCCTATGACCTCACAAAAACGCCCAATAAATTAGAACACGAGATGACCGTTTTGGGTGAAGGAAGACCTCGTAGAGAAGACTTAATCTCGATGGCAAAAGCACTGAAATTATCAATTCAAAAATGTATGAGCATCATTCAAAAAATTGAAGAAGAAATTTAAAGCAGATATCAATTGTGCAATGTTACATTTTTTTATCAGGATTACAATCGATTCTCGAATAACTTTAAAATAACGGACTTTTCGTGAGTCCGTTTTTGATATACATCGCTTGTTGTCAAATACACCCTTTTGGTATATAATCTTAAGTTGATTGGAGTGATATCTTGAAAGCAAAATTAATCGACTTATTTATCAAACAATATGGCAATAATTCAACTATAAGAACTTTCTTTTCTCCTGGCAGAGTGAATCTCATCGGTGAACATACCGATTATAATGGCGGCTTTGTTTTTCCAACCGCTTTATCGATTGGTAATTATGGAGCGATTGCTTTAAGAGCGGATTCATTGATTCGACTTTATTCTGAGAATTTTCCTCAATATGGCATCATCGAAGTGAATTTAAATGATCTTACATATCATAAATCTCACAATTGGGCCAATTATTTCAAAGGCGTGATTTTAGAATTAATCCATCAAGGCTATCCTATTCCTCACGGTTTTGATTTGTTAGTCTATGGTGATTTACCGAATAGTTCTGGCTTATCAAGTTCTGCGTCGATTGAACTGTTGATCGCCGTCATGATGAATGATTTATTTAACCTAAAAATCAGTCGTCCTGATTTAGCTGTTTTATGTAAAAAAGTTGAAAACGAATATATTGGCGTGAATTGCGGTATCATGGACCAATTCGTGATTGCGAATGGGGTTCAAGATAAAGCCTTACTCCTAGATTGTAATACCTTAGAATTTACGACAGTTCCGCTTGATTTAGGCGAATATAAAATCGTTATATGTAATTCGAAAGTCAAACGCGGACTCGTTGATTCTAAATACAATGAACGAAGAAATGAATGTGAAGCAAGTTTAAAGGTCTTTCAAAAACATTATCCAATTTCAAATCTTTGTGATATGTCTCAAAGTCAGTTTGACCGTTTTAAAGATGAATTACCAAGTGACATCTTATTAAAACGAAGCCGTCACGCGGTGACGGAGAATTTAAGAGCGATAGCGGCCGTCAACCAATTAAAGGCCAAGGATATTTTAGCGTTTGGAGAAGCTATCAATCAATCACATATATCTTTAAGAGATGACTACGAAGTGTCTTGTAAAGAACTTGATACCTTAGTTGAGTTAGCTTTACAGAATTGTTCGATTGGATCAAGAATGACAGGCGCAGGTTTTGGTGGTTGTACGGTCAATTTGGTAAAAGAATCAAATTTAGAGAAATTTACAAGTGAAGTTATCAAGGGTTATTATGAGATATATTCACTTCAAGCCGAAGTGTATGTCGCAATGCCATCGGATGGAACGAAGGAGATCGAATGAATTCAAAATCTAAAAACATTAAAACAATCTTAGTCACCTTACTGATTGAAATCATTCTCGCGGCGGTTTTAACGCTTGCGACCGTTCTAATCGTTGGGTATATCATCGTCAATTTAGAAACATTGACGAATCTTAGTTTTATGAAATATGCTTACCGATGGGAAAAGTTTTGGATCTTTATTTTTTATCTCAGTGATTTGTTATTTTATATCATCATTTCACTCATCTTTATTGAACTCATCTTGTTTGTATTAAGAAAAATGATTTTGACGGGTATTAAAGCTGTTGAAACAATTAAAAACGTCGAGTTCAAAAAAGCGCAAGAAGTCGTCAAAACCATTTCGCTCATCTCAATCTTTAAAGCAATGAAAATCAATACCCCTAAAAGGAGTATTATTGCCTATGTTATTTTAATGGTGGTGGTTTTCGGTTCGGGTTGGTTAGCGAAAACCGTGTTAAAAGCCAATGATTCGCTTGTTTACCGTTCTTATGAAATCATCAATTTATATAACGAGGAACAAATCATTGATTTTAAAGAGGAATTAACCGATGACCAACGCTATCAAATCTTGATTGATTCAGACGTTGCCAATATTCATCTCTATACCGTTTCAAATACCACGGATGCTAAATTCTATTATCTTTACGATACGGAAGCTCAAAAACAAGCTTATACGATTGATATTGATGAAGTTAATAATATCATCACCATCCATTTAGATCAAAACCTAACAAGTTATGAACGTTTTGTTGATCCCGTACTCCCTTCGATAGAAATCTATTTGCCAAGCACCATTAAAATTGATTTAATCGATGTTTCAATTGCCATGTACGGTTCACTCACCATGGAATATGTAACGTTTGGTGATTTAGTAGTCGATAGTTATCACGCTGACTTAACGATTACAGGTGAAGGGGTGAGAGTCGGTTCGGTTGATATCAATCAATATGAAGGGGATTTACAACTCATCATTGATCACTCCGATGATGTCACTTTAAAACTCGAACAAGTTGAAGCGAGTGTTCGCTTGAACTTGATTGAAAACCAACTATTAATCGACAGTTTATATTCGGATTTGTTCTTTTACCAAACCGATGCATTATCCATCGGTGTCACATCGCTAGAAAGTTCGCTTGAATTAAGAGAGGTCGTCGGAGATACTGTTACGATGAATCTAGACAAAAGCGAATTACTTTATGTGAATTCATCAGGGAATATGACGACCGTAGCGACGATTGTTTCAAAAGACAGTGTATTGACACTCAGAGGTGTAACAAATGATCAGGATAGCGAATAAAGATGATTTAATGACACTTTCAAAGGCAGCGAGGATTGTTGCTAGCGAATTACACGATAGTGGCATCGATCAATGGAGCGATACTTATCCCGATTACCCTGATTTTGAGAAGGACTTAT
The DNA here is from genome assembly GCA_964367605.1 of uncultured Candidatus Izemoplasmatales bacterium. GTDB lineage: Bacteria > Bacillota_I > Bacilli_A > Izemoplasmatales > Hujiaoplasmataceae > UBA5603. Next base: position 7,286 of record CAYIYY010000025.1, read on the forward strand.
CAAGAGATGCTTTATATGTTGTCGAAATCGATCAAAAAGTCGTTGGTTCAATTTCAGTCTTACCTGAAAATGATCCTTATTACCGATTACTGGCATGGAAAGGTTATCAAGCACTAGTGGTTCACCGTTTGATGGTATTACCCGAATATAGACGGCATAAACTGGGAACATTGCTTTTTAACTTTGCGATTAATAAAGCTAAAAACGAAGGGTACGATTCGATCAAGGTTGATACGCACCCCGATAATATGAGAATGCAAAATTTGATTCATTCGGTTGGGTTTAAAGAAATCGGCTATATGCCTGGTTTTAACCGAATTGGATATGAAATCAAGTTTTAAATCAATGGAATGAAGAAAGTCATATTTTGGCTTTCTTTTTTTAAGGAATTAATCGAAGATATGATATAATGTTACGTATGAAATGGATGTGGTCAGATGTTTGTCGATGAGGTTAAAATTGTAGTTAAATCAGGAAAAGGTGGAAACGGTGCTTTAGCGTTTCGCCATGAAAAATATATGGAGTATGGAGGCCCTTCTGGCGGTGACGGCGGAAAAGGTGGATCCATCGTTTTTGTCGTTGATGAAGGCATGACGACGCTCGTTGATTTGAAATACCGTAAACACATTTTTGCCAGAGCTGGTGAAGATGGCGGTCAAAAGAATATGCACGGCGCTGACGCTGAGGATATTATCGTTCCCGTACCGTTAGGAACGATGGTCTTTGAAAACACATCAGGAAAACTGATTTGTGATTTAACCCATAAGGACGACCGGTATGTGATCGCCAAAGGGGGCAAGGGCGGTAGAGGTAATGCTCGCTTTGCGACCTCAAGAAACCAAGCACCGCAAATTCAAGAAAATGGCGAACCCGCTGTTACTTTAGAAATTAGAGTCGAATTAAAGTTACTCGCTGATGTCGGATTAGTTGGATTCCCTTCGGTGGGTAAATCAACGTTAATCAGCGTTGTCTCCGCCGCAAGACCAAAAATCGCTGATTATCCGTTTACGACATTAGTTCCTTCATTAGGCGTCGTTGAAATCGACGGCGTGAGAAGTTTCGTTATGGCAGACTTACCAGGAATCATTGAAGGTGCCTCACAAGGACTTGGATTAGGACTTCAATTTTTAAGACATATCGAAAGAACAAGAGTCATCGTCCATTTAATCGATATGGCTGCGACCCATGGCAGAGATCCTTATGAAGATTATTTAACGATCAATAAAGAATTAAGCGAATATAAAATGTTATTAGCGAAAAGACCGCAAATTGTGGTTGCGAATAAAATGGATTTACCAGAAGCGAAAGATAACTTAAAAGTCTTCAAAGAAAAAATTGGCAATGAGATTGAAGTCTTTGAAATTGCGGCGATTACCAAAGCAGGCGTCAAAGAATTGATGTTAAAGATTGCGGAAGTTTTATCAAAAGCAAAATTGGTCGATATTTATGAAGAAGATGAAAAAGAAGACGAAGTCGTCTATCGTTATGAACCAAAAGATAAAGAGTTTAATATCGTCAATATCAATGAAACAACTTACTCCGTCGAAGGTAACTTAATTGTAAGATTATTACAAATGACGAATTTCGCCAGTGAAGAATCAATTAAACAACTTGCAAGACGGATGAGACGTTATGGCGTCGATGACAAACTTCGTGAAGTTGGTTGTAAGAATGGTGATACAGTTCGTATCGGAGAGTATGAGTTTGAGTTCGTCGACTAATTGTCCTGTTTGTGGAAATAAGCGTATTACAACGATAGCGGGCGGTATAGAACTTTTATATTGTAAAACCTGTGGATTGTACTCCAAAGATAAAAAAACGTTTCTAAGCCCAACAGATGAGTTTCATCGCTATGAAAAACACAGTGCCCTGGTGGATGACCATTATGTCAGTATGATGATGGGGTTTGTTAAAAAGGCAATTTTACCTTTTATTCAAGAAGGCAATGCAATTGATTATGGTGCAGGGAAAACCGGTGTTTTAAAACAAGTGTTAGAAACAAACGGTTTTAACTGCGCTAGCTTTGATCCGTATTTTGCGAATCACGAAGAAGTCTTAAGGAATTCTTATGATTTAGTGGTGGCTACGGAAGTCGTCGAACATTTTCAAGACGTTGAATATGAATGGAAAAAGATGGCTGCTTTAATGAAGCCTAAGGGATACTTAGGAATTATGACTCAATTTGCGAAGGATGATTTAGGTGATTGGTGGTATTTAAGAGACAGCACTCACTATCATTTTTACCAAGAAAGAACCTTTGACTACATCGCTAAAAATCTAGGTTTAATCGTTGTTTACACAGACGGATTAAGTCTAGTTGTATTTCAAAATAGTAGCAAGTAAAAACCACAATTTTTCATTTTGGTATTGTGATAGAAATATGTTTTATATACGAATTTAAAAAGTTTTTAAAATGATATTAAATTGATATTTATGTGTGTGGTTATCAACGAAAAATTACAACTTTTTCCGGGTATAAAAACTCACTTAAAAAGAGAAGAAGTCGAATGAATTTTAAAGGCTAATATGGTGTACTAAAATCAGGTATGATATAATAATATTTGAGGTGAAGCGAGTCTATGTACAGTTACTTAAAAGGTGTTATTACAGAAATAAAAGCCAACTACATAACCTTAGAAGTTCATGATGTTGGCTACCATTTATTAACCCCTAATCCTTATTATTTTGAACTCCATCAGGAAGCAACTTTATATATCTATCAAAAGGTTGCAGAAGATGAGATTAGTTTGTTTGGATTTCATTCCGCTGAAGCTAGAGATTTGTTTTTAAAACTCATTAGCGTCAATGGTATCGGGCCAAAAAGTGCGAACGCGATTTTGGCCGCTGGATCGGTTGAAGATATCTCAACTGCCATTGAATCTGGCAATGCGAAATTCCTTCAAAAATTTCCAGGTATCGGACCTAAAGCATCGCAACAAATCATCCTTGATTTACAAGGAAAAATCGAACTTACGCCCGGTGTTGTATTAAACGATAACCTACAAGACGTGCAAGCCGCTTTAGAAGCCTTTGGTTATAACTCAAAAGAAATTAAAAAAGCGCTCGCTAAACTTGATCCAAAGAAACCAACGAACGAGTTAATCAAAGACGCTTTAAAACAAATGTTAAAATAGATTATAAAATACAAAGGTTGCACGCGCGTACGTGCAACCTTTTTTTTGTTATTCAAAGAGTGATTTAAGTTCTGGTAAAGAGTTTGTGACCGATAAAGCAATCATCAGTTTTATCCTTGCTTTTTGACCATTCAAGTTCGGAGCTAAGATACATCCGCGTTTTGTTAAATCTTTCCCACCACCAATATAACCGTAGGTATCTAAGACACGACCTGACGGACAGCGGGAACAAATAATAACTGGAATACCATTTTGTAAAGCGAAGTCAATGCCTTCAAGCATCGCTGGTGGAACATTCCCACGTCCTAATGCATCTAAGACAATTCCTTTGGCATGAAGGTTATTGATCATTAATTTTAAAAGTGTGGAATCCATGCCAGAATGAACTTTTAATAAATGAACAGCATTTTCAATTGTATCAGTTTCGATATGTTTTTTTATATAATTAACAGTTCGGTAAAAGATAACTTCCTTATTATCAACGATACCTAAGGGACCATAATCCATCGACTTAAAGGTATCTAAAGTCAATGTATTGGTTTTAGTAACTTCACTAGCTGCATTAATAGAATCATTCATGACAACGAGTGTTCCCTTGTTTTTTGACTTTGGAGATTTCGCTACCAAAATCGATGAGACTAAATTATTGATGCCATCATACCCAAGTTCTGAAGAAGACTTCATCGAACCTGTCACAACAATCGGTTTAGGAGAATCAACGATGACATCTAAAAAGAAAGCCGTCTCCTCCAAAGTGTCAGTCCCATGAACGATAACTACCCCAAATACCTCAGGACGTGATAATTGTGTTTTTACTAACCTAGATAGATCTAACATCATATTTGGTGTAATTGAAGGGGAAGGTAATTCAGAAAATTCAATGGTTTCTAAATCGCTATATAAATCTGAATTGAAAAGATTAGCCATGATTTCATTGGCATTTAAAGCTGGGATAACCGTATGGTTGCCTTCATCCATTTTCATTGAAATCGTGCCACCGGTGAATATCATTACAACTTTGCCCATAATCGTATTGTTGCCTCCAGATAAGAAAAAGAAGATTTATATCTCTATTATATCATATATGTAGATATATAGACTAAAACGATTGAATCTAAATAGCATTTTAGGGTCAATGTCTAGAGTATTTTAAAAGGTATTTTGAAACAGCCAAAAAACAACCCCCAATTTTCGTGGCGAAAGTTGTGGATTATAATTTCACTCAATTCACAAAATTTAAAACAATCGCCAAAGTTAGGTATTAGTAATTGGTTATCATAATATATATTATAGGAAGTTAACACGTCTTATAAAAATGCGGAT